>JACQKO010000035.1 GCA_016204525.1 Candidatus Levyibacteriota bacterium
ATCAATTAGTAATTAAAAAAAATTCAATAAACGAGTTCCTTGTTCTTCTGCCTTTGTTGTACTTATTTCTTGTCCAAACTCTTCTTTCATTATTTTTTTATACTCCTCTATCGCTTGTTTTGACAACATAATTCTATGTTCGAAATCTTAATCGAATGTATTCTCGTGCCTGATTTCCCTGCAATTCTGAGGTTGAGTTACCAGCGCGAATAAAAAAATGTTCTTGTTGACCGTCTTTAACATAAATCGGTACTCGTGATGGAGTGCAATCAACTGCCAGTATTCTTTTGCCATCAAGATCTTCAAAGCGTGGGTGAACATAGACTGTCCAATGAGAGCCAATCCGATCATTCAAAAGGTTCACCAAGTGTAAATGTAGTTTGTCATCACTGGTGAAATTGTCAGAGTCTAAACCCAACGGTTCTTTGTCGTCTGACACTCCGATAATTAGAGTGCCACCTTTACCATTGAGAAATCCGGCAATAGTTTTGAGGACGCTTAGTTCAATTCGGGAATCTGGTTGTCCAGTGTGTAGATTGGTTCTTAGAGACGATTTGAACTCTACCGCGCCGGTTTCACCTTGAGAAATAATATCGGAAATAGGCATTTCAACCTCTTTTATTGCTTGACCGTCAGTTTTGAGTTTGTGATAAGCGTCTCCAATTAGTTGAGCAATACGCTCACGCCTTCGCATCAAAAACTCCTTGTATTCCATTTCTTCCCAGTTATCTGGTAATCCATGCCAGTAATAGAGTTGTTTGAGTTCATGTGGTGAAAAACGTTCTATAAGTGGTGGAAGATATTGTTTGGGGCTGACATCTGAGATTGCAGCGTTGTCGTTCCACTCAAGTATCGCGTAATTGGCAATTTGATTTGTATCACGAAGATCTCCAATACCTATCTTTTTCAGATACGCTTTTGGAAATAAATGATGGCGTTCAAGCGCAGATCTTGTTGATCTAATCGAAGAGTCAAGTAAGTCTGCCACCTTTTGCTTCGAAAATAACACATTTGCATCAAGTAGTACGAGAGAGGCGTAATAAGAAAATAGTGATGGACTTCGGGGTGAAGAGGTAGCAAGACTATTCGGCAAATTGATAGACCAGTAATCATCGGTAAATACTTCTGCACAAATATGTTCAAGTTCAGCTACATAATCATCAGCGTTAGTGATTGATCTGAACCGTGCCAGATCAAACTCCATCGCTGACTCTGGTGAGCCGGTAAAGCGCCCTGTAAGACTCGACATAAAAAACCATTTGGCAATTACCTGCCGGAGTTTGAACTCCTCAACCTTATATTCAGTCCGTCCAATAAGATACAGCGTATAAGCAAACATTAGATTGGTTTGTGAGCTGATATACTCACTGTTTCGGTAACCCGAGAGAGCAATAGCTTTGAGAAAATCGTGCCAGTAGGTGAGGTTTAGAACGCGCGCCTGAGCATCTTTGAGAACCTCAAACTGGTCGATCCTGCGTTGTTCACTAAACTCCCCGGTCTCAAGATCTTTGCCTCTTAGAATTGAGTACACATAGTGTAGTCGCGCACGTTTGAAACCAAGTCCTACACTTACCCTCAATAATTGGTCTGGATCAGGTTGTGAAACAAGATTATATGGAGAGGCTGAACCATCTCCGGGTACTCGTGCAAGCCTACAGAAATCTTCCAGTGCTGTACGTCCTTCGTCCCAGAATACTGACATTAGGGTTAAAATAAAGTCCGATTGATTTAACGGTTTCCCTTCACTGTTAATACGAACAAATATCTCTGCTACCTGTTCTTCATTGATATTTACAGATAACTCTAATGCTGTGAAGGGAAAGTTAAGAAGATTTGAGAGCTTAGTAACGGACTGCCTGATTTGTTTTATATCTTCTGGTGAAAAATTGGCTTGTTCTTTGTTATTCTCAACATAATTATCCACCAACTCGAACATATCCGTTGACTTATCCCAAAGAACAGAGATATTTGGAATAAATGAGCGATCTCTTTTCGTAGCTGCATCAGCTACCTCAAACTTTTCTGTAATTGGATTAAAAGAGATCTCAATCTTTTCTTTCTCATAGTTCTCGCGTACCACCGGAACACCTCGGATTACAGCAAAGAGAGAAGTAAGGCGCTGCTGACCGTCAACAATCAAAAGGCGAGGTGGTTTTTGTTTGTTATGTGTACCAATTTGGCGAGTATCTTCATCAAAGGCGTTTTGCCAGAACAAGAGGTATCCCACTGGATACCCTCGGTACATACTATCGAACAGATCCCGTACCTTCGCATCACTCCACACAAATGGTCTCTGAATATCTGGTAAACCAATCTCACCCATCTCGATATAGTTGACGAGCGTTCCTAAATCGTATCTAACTTCTTTGAATAATCTGTCGCTCATATTATTTATAAAAATGTTGTAAATCTATTTGCCTTTTTATAGTAATTTTTCATTATATCTTCGTTAAAGTCTTTCCAGCCAAACATAAACATAAGGCTCTCAATAATTTTTCTTATAACTTCATATCTGTCTTTTTCTTCATTTAATTCAATTGCTAAAATAGTATCTGACCAGTAAAAATCACCAGTTGGGCTTTTGTAAATCTTGCTCATATCTACATTTACTGGAAACTTCATTCTCATCCAATCAACTCCATTGATAAATACTGAAAATTGGATTAAACCAACAAAACCTGCTTTTTTGTAAACTTCATTTGAAAGAGATAGAAACTGATCTAATCTTGCCATAATTCTTGTAAGTTCAATATAGTTTTCTGGTTCATATCCGCTATTCTTTGGTGGATTTGAGAGGAAGAGGATAGTCTCTTTATAAACTATCATTCCTGTGATATGCAGGACGGTAAAATACTTTCGTGTTGATTTGTCCATTGTTCTGTAAATCTCGGTTCCACTTTGAAAGACGTTTCTATGATCGAGAAATGCAGGAAACCTATCGCTTGTGCCATAGTAGTCGTTTATATTCAAATCTCCCAATAAATCGTAAGATTGTCGAACCTCCAATATGGCTTCTGTAGGATAATATGGTGTAATGGTCAAATTAAGCATATCCACAGTATCTGGATCTCTCCTATTTGCAGGTGGCAATATCGTAGATCCGGTAATTCCATTTTCAGCCTCATCCCAAACATCGTGAGTTCTGAACCTGTAATCAAGTTCGTCTTTAATTTCTTTTCTAAGTTCAACTGATTTTTCTCTCTTATTTCTTAACCATTCCCATTGATCAGATGTAGCAAGTTCTTCCCAAGTTCCAGATGAAGATCTATCAGACACCCTAATATAAAGTTCTTTTTTATTAAACAACCAATGTGGAGCTTCGTGGCTTTCCGGTACATACATTATTAGAAAAGTTTTATTATTTTTATCTGGGGGACAAACGTGATACACGGGAATAGCCGGAGGCGACATATAACTTAATACCGTATTGGTTACGGTTAATGTAAGATGATCTTGAAAATCAATTCCAACTGCCGGAATTACTGGTTTATCATCTTTATTATCTTCAACGCCTACTAAAATCCACCCACCTCGTGTGTTTACAAATGAAGCAATAGCCTTAACTATTGATTTTGAAGAAGAGAGATCTTTTTTGTAATCAAGATTGATACCTTCTTTTGTTTGAGATTTGCAAAACAGCCGTACATCGTCGGTAGTTACATCATACAATGGTTTTCCAAAAATACTTGTGTTCATACATTTTCATTGTTATATGGCTTAATATCTACAATTATACAACAAATCAGGGAGTGAAATCCAAAGTAATAATAGATTTGTTCTCGATAAAACTGATATAATTTCACCATAGCCGATAAGCTCAAATATAACTATGACAATGTTAAGTCCCTTATCTAACGTACAACCTACTGAACCTAACCTTTTTGGAGATGCGCTGAATAAAGGAGTTTTTGTGAAAGATGATGAAAAAATAAATGATAAAGCCAAGCTCTTTTATAAACACCCAAACGGCGAAATATGGGTTGGAGACTCAATAGAATGGTTAAAAACTCTTGAAGAAGCCTCAGTTGATTTAGTATTTGCTGATCCTCCTTATAACATCAAAAAGGCAGAATGGGATACCTTCGAGTCTCAAGAGAAGTACATTGAATGGTCGATGAAATGGATTAAGGAAGCAGCCAGAGTGTTAAAAAAGAATGGTTCGCTATATGTCTGTGGATTTTCGGAGATACTCGCTGACATTAAACACCCTGCCAATCAATACTTCAAAGGTTGTCGGTGGATCATCTGGCATTACAAAAATAAAGCAAATCTTGGTAATGACTGGGGTAGATCTCATGAAAGCATATTACATCTAAGAAAAGGTAAAGATTTTATCTTTAACGTTGATAGTGTGCGCATCCCATACGGCAATCACACCCTCAAATACCCTGTACACCCACAAGCTGTTACAAGTCAGTATGGAAAAGAAAAAAATGGCGGTAAGTTGTGGAGTCCAAATCCTAATGGAGCTAAACCAAGAGATGTGTTGGAAATCCCGACAATTAGTAACGGCGCTCAGGAAAAAACACCTCACCCTACACAAAAACCAGAAGAATTATTAAGAAAAATAATACTTGCATCATCAAACGAAGGTGATTTAGTCATAGATCCGTTTTTAGGATCAGGCACTACAGTAGTTACAGCTCAACAACTAAAACGAAGGTGGAAGGGATGTGACATATCCGAAGAGTACTGTAGTTGGGCAGCAAAAAGGATTGAGAAGGTCAAAGAATGGTCTGTTGATAAGTGGATACAACTTGACTTAGATAATGCCGAGAGGAGAAAATCAATCAGATGAAAAACTTAACTTTACATGATTTACAAGCAAGCGTACGAGATAATGCCGCATTTGTAAAAATAGACGATTATCTAAGCATTACCCAAGCCTTTCTTGAGTATTTACAGCACTCTAATCCTACAAGGATTGTTTCTCCAAGTCAACAACATTACATTTTTTATCAATACAGTAAAAATGATGGTTACAAAATTACACGACCTCTTAATAGCAACCTATTTATTGAAAAGCCGGAAGATTTTGTTAAAAACTTTGAGAGATTTATAAACTTCTTATCAGATCTGAAACGTCATCAAGAAAAAATTGTTGATAATTCAACCTACCAAGATTATATAAACTCAAAAGAAATAGACAAGGTAATTTACACATTACAACAATCCATTGGTTGCATCGGCGACTCTTTTGATAACGCAAACCAATCAAGAAAAAGAATTGGACAACTATTTGAGGCACTCATCAAATTAGTTATTAAAGAATTGGGTTTGGAATGTGAACCGCGCACGGTTAATTTACCAATTCCCGATCAAGAGGGATATTTTATGTCTTATCAGTTGGATTTAGTATTTTCAAAAAATAAGGCAATTCTAACCTCAGAAACAAAGTTTCTTCACCCTTCTGAAATAGTTGGTTCGGTTAAAACTACAAGTAAAGATCGGATTGATAAGGTTTTCTTAGACAAGTTTTTGCTTTCAAGATTGCTAAAACGAGACGTAAAAGTAATTGCAGTATTTCTCCACGATGTACAAAGAGCTGTCAGAGGAAACAGTATTTTCGGTATTAACTCAACTTTCAAAACCAATCATTTTCTCGGATATACTGTCGCACTTAATAAATTAGATGGTGTTTATTATGTTGATCCTCGACCAGAGATGACAAGCAACCCTCGATTAGCTGAACAAATAAGAGATTTTCAACAATTTCTTATTAAGGATTTGTGGGTTTTGACAAAGTAACAACCCTCCTTTCTCCTCTACTATTTTTATATGCTAAACTTGAAGTGTTAGTCGTAACGGAAAAACCGAGCGATTTGTTCAAGAGTTATCTTGTGCAAGTCGCTTTTTTTATTTATGAAAGATAAATTAACGCTGAAACAAAAACTGTTCTGTGATTATTACCTTGAAAGTCACAGAAATGCGACAGACGCGGTTATTAAAGCTGGCTACAATGTAAGCAAAAAGCATGGCAAACCAGACAGAATGTTGGCAAGAAACATAGCCTCAGAGAACTTGGCAAAACCTGGCATCAAAAACTATATCCGCGAGAAATTAGAGACTCATGAGCTATCAATCGAAAATGTAATGAGACAACACTCATTTCTTATTAACCAATTCGATGACCTGTCTGTTAAGGCTAAGGCTATTGATATGTATTACAAAAAGATAGGCGCTTATGCTTCTGATAAAAATGATGAAAAAAAGAATGATAATCTTGACTCGTTTATGGATAGATTAGCCAATATGTTTCCCGATTGAATTGATTTTACAACTTAACTCGATTTAGCTCTTAATTTACCAAAATCAGCACAATGCTCAAAATAATCTTTATGCTTGTTGAATAACTCTTCTGGATATGTTTCAGTGATACTTTGATAAAGTTTTGGTATAAACTCTTCTCCGTCAAGTTTAACAGCAATAAAAGTAGCCAACATAATATCCTCCCCGATCTTAATCACAGACTGGTCTGTAGAGCTTCGCCACGCCTTAGAAGCCATCTCATACTCATCTGTCTCACTTATATCAAAGTCCACACAAAATGACTGAGTTCTATTGCCATTGCTCATGAAGTGAGCTGGCATCTTACGATTTGAGCCGTTGATGATATACAAAACCTTTGTTACAAGATCCTCACTGTTATAGAGTCTTTCAGCCAGATCTACAATAAAGTCATGACGTATGAGTGTATTACGCCAAGATTTTGGAATTACTTCACAACCGTAATACGCGCCAGCTAATGCTCCGGCAACTGCCCCTTGAGTATCGGTATCACCTCCGACAGCTATCGCTCTTGTTAGACAATCCTCGAATGTATCGGTAGTTAAGAAGGCATACAAGGCTACTTTCAGAGTATCGAGCGAGTAACCACGAATTTTCAGCTCATCTTCGTTTATTTCATGAAGATTTGTATTCAAAAGGTTATGAAGCTCTGTTGGAATATCTGGGATCTCCGCTAATAAGGCTGAGCAGTAATCATTTTTGAAAAAACCTTCAAGCGCATAGCTAATAAACGAGTTCAAGGCTACACAGCTCCAAGCAGCAATCGTGTTATTGTGGGTTACAATCGCTGACCTCAGACTATACTCGATTAGTTTTTTAGGATCTTTGTAATACAAAAGGCCAATAGGCGCACAACGCATCAATGCGCCATTACCACCTGCTTTAGGATCATTCACAAGCTCAGTTGGTAAATTATCCTCTGATTGCCTCGTGAGGAATTTGAGAGTTTGCTGACCAACGCCATAGGCTCTGTCCCCGTATGGAGTTGCATAACCCTCACGAAGCCACATTTTATACTTGGTAAACTGGTCTCTGGTATCAAACCCTTTTTCAATAAGACTTTCTGCAAGACAAATAGCCAGAGAGGTGTCGTCTGTGTAATATCCGGTAACTGATTTGTTAAAGATTTGTGTTTCAACTGGTTCAAGTTTGTGAGATTGAAAGTAGGATCTAACTTTGTACGGTAATATAAACTCGTATGGCATACCCAGATAATCCCCACAAGCCAAACCGACTAAGCACCCTTTTGTTTTATCGAGTATGTTATTGTTTCTCATTTTAATCTTCATATTTATTGACAGACTACGTTACAATCATGTGTCAATCTCATCTCTCAACTTTTGAAACGATACGTTTAGCTTTCCAGCTAAACTCATATAAGCCTCTATTTTCTCCTTGTACTTCTTTTCCCAATTATGGTATTCGCTAAATGTTGGTTTATCCTTTCCCTGTTGTCCTTTACTTAGCTCATTCAGTTTATTCGATGACAAATGCAATAGTTCAACAGCCTCAAAAAGGGCTGAATAATAACTAACGAGAATGTCATAGAAATCTTGTTGTACTTTTGTGTATTCTGGCAGGTACCCATTAAACTGAACATATATTCTGTATAAAATAATTACAGGAATAGGAGGTGAATATATGTTCAAACCAATAGCTCAAGATGTTAAGACCCAAATAATTGGCAGGATTAAAAAT
>JACQKO010000041.1 GCA_016204525.1 Candidatus Levyibacteriota bacterium
CGGCTAGTCTAAGACGGCTAAAATATCCTTCTCTTCAACTATTGTCCACTCTTCATTTCCAACTTTAATTTCATTTCCTCCCCACTTTTTATACATAACCTTTTGTCCAACGCGTACGCTCATAGGCTTTCTTTCACCTTTTGGAGTTATTTCTCCTTCTCCAACTGCCATTACCAAACCAATTTGAGGTTTTTCTTTTGCAGTTTCCGGCAAATAAATACCGCCGGAAGTTTTTTCTTCTGCCTCAAGAGGCTTAATCAAAACGTTGTTGAACAACGGCTTAATATTTTTTGTACTTATATTCGAACTCTCTAAAGCTCGTTTAATCGCTGCGGTATCTACTTTTGCCATAAATCCGATTAAGTATTTTAAGAAAAGATGCAGTTTTTGTCAAGAGGCAGGTCCGATTGCTAATTGTTGACTTATGTTTAAAAATCTTCTACGCTATAGAAGCATAATTGATGAAAATCTTAACAAACAAGTACTTTATACTGGGGAACTTGTTGCTTCTTTTAATAAGCATTCCACTCACTCTCTTCTTTATAGCAAGGCAACAAGAATTGCGAGGTAGAGCTGCTCCCTCTTCACGACTTTTCTTTTCCCCTGAAAATCCCAGCAGTTCAACTCAATGTCAAAGTTTCAATGTGGATATTATGGTCGATCCCGGTTCAAATATTGTTTCAATAGTTGATTTTTATCTTAAATATGACCCGACAAAACTTGACGTCCTGCAAATTAAAGAGAGCGATAAATTCCCAACTGTTGTCAGACCAATCAGTGTCTCAAGCGGAGAATCAAATATGTCTGTTTCTGTTGGGGCAGATGTCACGCGCGCAGTACAAATAGTAGCAAAGGTCGCTACGGTTACATTTCGTCCAAAGGCAGCCGGCGCTGCCCAGATTCAATTTGACCAAGACCGATCTCGAGTATTCTCTTTATCGCCCGGAGATGAACCTACAGAGAATGTACTTTTCCAAGTATCGCCGGCAAACGTGACTATCGGGTCCGGGGCATGTGCTGACGGAGGTGCATCACCTACGCCAACCGTTGCGCCTACAACTGCTCCTACCGCAACGCCGACTGCGAGCTTATCCCCAGCACCTACGGCAACAGTATCTGCTACTCCAACGCCGACAAGCACTCCATCCAGCCAGCTAACACCAACAAGCACACCGTCAGGGCAAGTTACTCCGACAAGCACCCCCACATCTGTTCCAACTATACCTCCAACAGGCGAGCTGACAAAGACCATTGGCATAATCGGAACAATAATTCTTGTGATAGTCGCAGGCTTCGCCCTCCTGGCATTATAAATCGAGGGGTGACGCGAAGTGGGGGACCACCATCGAGCGCCCGCAGCCCCGCCAACGGCGGGGCGAGGACGTCGGATGGGGGTGCGAAGCGGCAGGACCCCGAGCAAACTAAGCTTTTAATACTGCGAGGAAGGCTTCTTTAGGGACATTGACTCTGCCGATAGTTTTCATTTTCTTCTTTCCTTTCTTTTGGGCTTCCAAAAGTTTATCTTTTCTGGTTCTGTCTCCACCTGACATTTTTGCCAAAACATTTTTTGCATATGGTGTTATGCGTTCACTTGCAATAATACGAGATCCGATTGAGGCGCGGACGAAAACTTCGAACTGGTGTCTTGGAATTTCTTCTGATAACGCTTTCACTATTCTTCTCGAAAAGCCTTCGGTTTCACTTTTGTGGACCACGAATGAAAGCTCAGGAACAACTTCATTGTTAACCGATATATCAATTCGTACCAAATCCGATTCGCGATAGTCGCCAATTTCATAGTCGAAAGAGGCAAAACCTGATGATATGGTTTTTAACTTGTCATAAAAATCATAGATTACATTTGCTAGTGGCATTTCAAATTCAATTTTTGCCTGTAGGCCAAAATACTTTATGTCCGAACTCTCTCCCCGTCGTTTGTGTATCAGATCTAAAATTGAACCGATGTGTTCGCGAGGAGTATAAATTTCCCCATTAACAAACGGCTCTTTTATGTCATGACCTGCATTATCCAAATCTTTTGGATTTGTAATGCTCTTCCCCGAAACTTTGTACTCAATGCTTGGGGGAGCAGCGAAAACCTCAACGCCTTCTTCGCGTTCAATTCTTTCGATCAATATTTGCGCATGAAGAAGCCCTAAGAATCCGCAACGAAAACCCGGTCCAAAAATTTGAGACTGCTCAGGCGAAATTGATAGTGCCGCATCGTTTAGTTTTAGTTTATATAACGCTTTTCGCAAGTTTTGAAAATCAGAGACAGATGTTGGGTAAATCGATAAATAAACGAAAGGTTTCTGCTCAATATATTTACCAAGAGAAGTCCCTTCGCCCTTTTCATTTAAAATCGTGTCCCCAACTTTTGCTTGAGTTATGTCTTTAATATTTGTAATAATAAAACCAACCTCACCGTTTACAAGTTCGTCCGAATAAGAAAACAGTGGCCTCATGTATCCAACCTCGTTTATGAGAGTTTTCGAACCGTCCGATGCAAAAGCAATTTTGTCGCCTTTTTTTATTATTCCATTCTTTAAACGAACATAAATTACAATCCCACGATGCTCATCATAAACAGAATCAAAAATTAATGCTTGAGTTGGTGATTCAGTCGAACCAATAGGGGCGGAAATTCGTTCGATTACTGTTTGAATTAATTCGCGAACCCCCTCTCCTGTTTTTGCAGATATTTTCAGAATTTCATTTCTTTCAAATCCAAAACTCGCGACGATTTCATCTTTTACTTTTTCGATATTTGCAGTCGGCAAGTCAATTTTGTTTATTACCGGAATAATTACGAGTTCTAGTTTTTTAGCAAAATTATAATTTGCAACAGTCTGTGCCTGCACCCCCTTTGTCGCATCAACAAGAAGAATTGCGCCTTCACATGCATAAAGGGTGCGAACCACTTCATAAGAAAAATCCACATGCCCCGGTGTATCAATTAAGTTAAGAACAAATTTCCAATTTCCATTTTCCAATTTCCAATTATTTTTCGAGTTCGACAATTGACCAATTGAGGGATTAACTGGCGACTGGAGATTGGAAACTGGCAACTGATATTCCATCCTGACAGGAGCTAACTTAATGGTGATTCCATGTTCACGTGAAATTTCACTCGAATCTAGGAACTGTTCCTTAAGATCTTCTTTTCGAATCGTTCCTGTAATTTCAAGCAACCTATCCGCCAATGTTGACTTCCCCGCGTCTACATGTGCAATAATACAAAAATTCCGAATATTATCTTGCATGCGGAAATTATATCAGTTTCTTACCCCTACCATAACTATTATTGGCGTGGGTTTGATGGAGTGATTTTTATAAGCATTATATAAGCTTACATTACCTGAAACAACCGGCACCTGATTTAGCTTACAAATTTTCGAAAGAGTTTCAACGGTTTCAACAAAAGCTCCCATTGAATCTTTAGGATGTCCAAAGTTAAGACAATTTGTTAAACCAAGCGGTTTAGCATTCATTTTTCTCATTCGACTAAGACATTTGTTAAGGGCATACTCTATTCCTTTTGACGGATTAACATTCGAAATTCCTTCATCCGAACTCCAAGTTATAACCAGTTCCTTTTGAACTTCGGGAAGATCCAAAACCGCAAAGTGGCCTGGCTTATCCGGTCCTTTTAAAGTTCTTGTTCCTACCATCCAATCATATTGATGCCAGATGTTTCGAGTTGAATTTATCGGAGCTTTTCTCATGGTACTTTTTTGCTTTATCCAACTCTTGTGCGGCCAATCCTGATTTCTGTCTTCAAAAATTTCTTCAAGCTTCATTGAGAGTTTACTATTTTTAGTTCCACTTTGGTCGAAAACGACCATATAATCTCCGTCTTCGGTTACCGATCCAATAACACAAGCCTCTAAATCCCAATGACTAAAAAGCTTTAAAATCTGCTCTCGATATTTTCTTTTACCAACAATCAACATTCTTTCTTGAGATTCGGATAATAAATATTCGTGGGGCTTCATGCTGGAAGCTTTAGTCGGCACTCTATTTAAGAAAACTTTTGCTCCTAAATTTTTGCCAGTTTTTCCTCTTCCCCGAAGAATAACTTCGGATGTGGAACACAAAAGTCCGGCAGCTCCCATATCCTGCATCCCCTCAATCCAGTCTGTTTCTGCCAATTCGCAACAAGCCTCAAGTAATAATTTTTCTAAAAAAGGGTCCGCATCTTGGACTGCTGATAGATCGAGTCTTTCAAGATTTTTTGATGCCATTTCAGCACCACCAATCCCATCTCTTCCAGTTCTTGCACCTACATAAATCAAATCGCTGCCCGAATTGAGTGCGTTTCCATAAATAATATTTCTTTTTTTTACCAAACCGATTGCAGCAACGTTAACTAAGCAATTGTGATTGTAAGTATCATCGAAATAAGCATCTCCACCTATTGTTGGAACACCTACACAATTTCCATAATCCGCAATTCCTTTTACAACCCCGTCAAGAAGTCTGAGGGATTTTTTATTTGTTCCAAATCGCAAAAAATCAAGTGTTCCTATTGGTCTTGCCCCCATTGTAAAAATGTCTCGCAAAATTCCCCCGACTCCGGTTGCAGCTCCTTGATGAGGATCAATGTAGGATGGGTGGTTATGACTTTCGATTCTTAGCGCAAGAGCCCAATTTTTCCCAAGATCTAAAATTCCCGCATTTTCTCCAGGTCCCTGCATTACGTATTTCCCTTTTGTCGGAAGCCTCTTGAGAAATTGTTTAGTGCTGGCATAACTTGTGTGCTCAGATGCCATGGCGTTCTTTAGGATCTGTGGTATATCTTTAATTTCCGACATATCTTTCAATTGCCTTCATAAAATATTTTCCGTCAGGAGATCTCTCGGGATGTGGCATAAGTCCAAAAATATTTCCCTTGACATTGCTTACTCCCGCAATATTTTCAATTGATCCATTGGGGTTTAAACCTTTGTATTTCAGAAAAATCTGATTGTTGCGTTTAAGTTTTTGAAGATCTTTTCCCCCGATAGTATATCTTCCGTATCCATGAGCAACTGGAAGTCTAAAAGATTTGTTAAGTAAACTTTTATCGCTAAAAAATGAGGTTCCTGTAACTTTACAAATGGTTACGTCGCAGAAAAATTTCCTTGAACTATTTTGTGTTAATACCCCTGGTAAAAGTTTTGCCTTAACTAAAATTTGGAAGCCGTTGCAAATTCCAAGAATTGGAATATTAGTTTCAGCCGCTTTGCGAACAAGTTTCATTACAGGGGAAGACATTGCTTGCTCGCCAGGGTCAATTACGTATTTCCCAGTTGCTTTTTTATAAACGCGATCTCCAAATGCAAATCCTCCGGGCAAAACCAGAAAATCTATATTCGGAAGTTTTGTTTCTTTATACCAAATGAAAAAAGCTTTATGGCCAAATTTTTGGAAAAATTTGATGGCATCAAAATCGCAATTTGAACAGGGAAATCTAACAACGCCAACTCTTAAAGATTTCTTTGCTGCCATCCGTGGTAATTATACCAATCTTTTTAGCCGGTTGGGTAGTCTTTTCTTGCTTTTAGGCGGGCGGCTCTTAACAGATGTTCTTCCCCTGGTCTCATGTATACTGTGTCGTGGACCTCTTGAACCTCACCTTTTACAAAGTTTTCCCAAAACTCAAGCTGAAGTTGTCTTTCTACCTCTTTACCTCTTTCTTGCAAAGTTTCGGCTGTATCTTCTTCAAAAATCGGAACATGAGAAATAGCAACTGTCGGTCCTTCGTCGACTTGATTAGTGACTCGATGGATAATTACGTCTGTTCCCTCATTTCTTCCAGTAAGATGGATGAACTCGAGCATAATAGCATAAGGCATAATTCCCCAGGTCTTTTCTGTCTCTTTTTTGGGGCCCGGATGTTGATTAAATATTCTACCATTAAACCCATTTAAAACATTTCCAGGAATTATGTTAAGAGTTCCGTTAAGTGAAACTACAGAAATTCGATATCTTTCAAATAATTGAAGTAGCGCCTCGCCATATGAATTTCGATTTTTAAACTTGTTTCTTTCTACTATCTTGACAGGAATTCTTAGAATTTCTGCTCGGTCAATAGGTGGGGTATTAGGATGATCGGCAATAACTAGCTCAATGCTAATACCTTCGAGTTTACCATCCATTATCTTGCGCCCCAAGAACTCCATTGTCGTACCGCTCTCCCCGACCATGCTCGCCATTCTTTCTTTCATCTTAAGTTTAGAGTTTTAGAACTATAAACAATATTCTTTTGTTTTACAATAACTTGTTTTTTCCCCTTTTCAACGATTCCAGCTTTGATTCCTTGAAATTTGTTCTTCCGAATAATTCTCAGAGTCTTTTCTACGTCTTTTTGGGGGACAAAAATTGCATAGTCTTGGCCCATGTTGAATGTCCCATACATTTCCTTATCTGATAGATTCGCGGTCCGTTGAATCATATTGAATAACTCTTGGGGAGAAAATAATTTTTTTATGACATATGTAAAGTTTCTTCTCGATCTCATTATTTTCCTAAGCCCATGCCCTGTTATATTTGCTATATAATGAATATCTATTCCCTCGTTAAGTAAATCCTGAACAAGGCTGGCATAAATATTTGTTTTCGCTAAAACTTCTTCCCCAAATGACTTTCCATCTGAAAGTTTTGTCAAATATCCTTTCTTAAGTTTTTTTGCAACTGCTCGAATTAACGATATCGCATTCGCGTTTGGCCCTGAACTTTTGATAAGCACTATTCTATCGCCGACTTTTAATTTTCGTTCTGAAATAAGTCTCTTTTTATTTCCGATTATTCCCACGCAAGAACCTCCTAAAACTATCGCACTTTTGTCAATCATATCTCTTAAAGTTGGTGATTCGCCGCCTCCCCATGTGGCAAGAGATAAATCGCATGCCTTTTTCCATCCGGTGATAAGATTTTTAATCCGCCGTTCATCCGCTACCCAATTAACGCTCCCAACTGCCCAAAAGGCATGCACAACAAGCGGGCGTGCACCAACTGTTATAAGATCATTTACAGTACTTGCTACTGTATCGTGTGCAATATTCTCATAATAATCTTTACCTGTGAGTTTCATCATTTCATCAGCTATTAAATTTTTAGTACCAAGGCCTTCAATAACTGCTGCCATGTAGACCCCGCTCTGTTCCCAAACATATGCTGATTCACCACGAGTATTAGGAATTTCTTTAAAGGGGAAAATATTTTTTGAGGTCAAACGGGCTTGAACTTGAGCTAATTTCTTAATAGGATCTTTCTTTTCATAATTCTCTCCTACTGTTGAATATGTTATTTTTCTGCCTGCCATATTACTATTCCCTAGTCACTATTATATAGTTTCTAGTATCTCCCCTAGGTGTTGAGTTTGGTACCTGAAATTAATTCGTCTACCTGTTTTAGGATTTTGTCCTTGTTGCCGAATTTTTTGATAACGGCAATAACATAATACGCTTCTTTAATATCAAACAGCCAGGTGAAGAAGACGTAAGACATAAGACCTAAGACTGCAGAGATGCCTGTCAGAATTAATAATCCAATGGTTCTTGTAGTGTCAATCACCAACTGGTCCAGAAGCTTTATGGGAACATAAAGCGCGACGGCCATAACAACTGTTGATATAGAAATTTTTGTTGCGGCAAAAGCAATTTCAAGCTTAGGAAGACTAATCTTTCTATTTAGGAAAAAACTCATAAGAATTACTCCCAAAATTGACGATGCCGAAAATGAAAACGCAAGGAAATAAATTGGAAGACTGTTTATAAGAATTAAGTAATATGATACCACCACATTGGTAATGACAGATATGGCGGTTACAATCATTGGTGTTTTTGAATCTTTCGTCGCATAAAAAGCCCGGGACAAAAGTGCTATAAGCGCATTTGCAGTAATTGAGATTGCAAAATATGCCAAAGTTAATCCTGTATCAACTGTTGCTTCCCAATCAAAGCGTGAAGCTCCATAAAAAAGCCTTACTAAAGGAATTCTTAAAACTATCAAAAGAGCGCTTATTGGCAGGGTTAAATATAAGATTTGGTTGAAAGACGAAGTTAAAATTGATAAGAATTCGCGTCTGTCAGAGGACTTTAGAGACAAGGCCGGGAAAGAAGCTTGGGCAATTGATTGGCCTAGTAAAAGCACCGGAGCCAGGGCAAGAGTTTGCGCAAGATCAAAGATAACCAGCGATCTTGCGGATATGAATGATGCAAAAAATACATTTGCCATTGCGGCAGTCTGAGATACAACAAGGGTTAGCGAACGCGGAACCATAAGGCGAAATAAGCGACCAATCTCAGGAACAAAAACAGGCGAGAAAGAAAATTTAAAACCTGTAACATAAAGTAATGGAAGCTGAATAAGAAAAAACAGAATAGAACCTATTAAAACTCCAATTGTAGCGCCATAAATTCCAAAACCAAGAAAATTAGAGAAGATTATTAAACCCAAAATTATTCCAAAATTGTAGAAAGCGGTTGCAAGGCCGGGAATTACAAAATGCTGAAAGGATTGAAGCATAGCAGTAAATACAGTTCCTAAAATAAAAAATACCTGGGAGAGTTGAATAATTATCATTAGATTCGACATTAATCTAAGTTCACTTTCTGAGAATCCCGGCGCAACTACGCTTGCAAGCTGATAGGAGAAAACAATTATTATTGCGGAAACAAAGATATAGAACACCAGCCCTATCGATATTAAGGCTGAAGAGAATTTAAAACCTTCTTCTTTTTTATTTTTAGAAATAAAATCGGCAAAGATCGGTATAAAAGATGAGGAG
>JACQKO010000004.1 GCA_016204525.1 Candidatus Levyibacteriota bacterium
CTCCACCATTGAGCTACCCAGCCATACGTAATGTATTATAATATAACTTCCTATGTACGACAATCGGCCGGTTGGCATTTTTTTGTGACAATAATATAATTAAGACATGGATTTTAAAAATAAAAATGTGGCGGTTTTGGGATTTGGGGCAGAAGGCGCGAGCGCGGTTAATTTTATGCTCGGGCACAAGGCGCGGGTGTCGGTTTTTGATGTAAGATCAGAGGATAAATTCGACCGCGAACAAATTGGCCGTTTGAAAGAAAAGGGAGTAGAATTCCGGTTTGATAAATATCCCGAGAGCTTTTCTGGATTTGATTATGTTGTCCGCTCTCCGGGAATAAGGCCACTTTCACAAGTTTTCGAAAAGATAAAAAAGGAGGCTATTACAGTAACATCAGCTACAAAAATATTTTTTGATTTGTGTCCGTCTCCAATAATTGGAGTCACGGGAACAAAAGGCAAAGGGACAACATCAACCCTAATTTATGAAATGCTAAAAAAGCAAGGACACGATGTGTATTTGGGAGGGAACATCGGATTGTCTCCTCTGGAGTTTCTTTCCTCTTTAAAATCCGATTCCTGGGTGGTTTTAGAGCTGTCATCCTTCCAATTACAGGATTTGACTAAAAGTCCTAAAATTGCGGTAGTTTTGATGGTTACAAGCGAACACTTAGATTACCATCGGGATGTCCCTGAGTACGTGGACGCAAAAAGGAATATTTTGAGGTTTCAATCCCGCTCGGATTTCGCAATTCTGAATCGAGATTACCCGGCTTCTAACGAAAGCGATATTCATACTGAGGCACAGATTTACAATGTAAGTCGAGAAAGGGGTGCTGAGCGCGGTTGTTATGTTCGTGAGGGTTTTGTTGTCATTAAACCTGACGGAGCTGAGATAAATGTAATTCCGACTGCCGATATTCTCCTTCCGGGAAAACACAACTTTGAAAATGCATGTGCTGCGACAATGGCGGCATATCTTGCAGGGGTTGAAATTCCGAATATTGCAACGGTTTTAAAAGAGTTTAAGGGATTGGAGCATAGGCTTGAATTAGTTAGGGTTTTTGGGGGCGTTAGGTATTATGATGATTCTTTCTCAACGATCCCTGAAACCGCAATTGCGGCAATTGAGGCTTTTGAGGACCCCGAGATTTTAATTTTAGGCGGTTCGAGTAAAAATTCGGATTTCACAGAACTTGGGCGCGTTATACGCGAGGCGAGAAATATAAAGGCGATAATTGGGATCGGAGAGGAATGGCCGCGCATACTCGCGGAGTTAAAAGCTGAAAGTGCAAAGTTTAAAGTTGTTGAGGGGTGTGCGAACATGGAGGAAATTGTTCGTGCAGCAAGAGAACTTGCGGAGGTTGGAGACGTGGTTATTTTGTCGCCGGCGTGTGCCTCATTTGATATGTTCCCAAATTATAAGGAACGCGGCAACCAATTTAAGGAAGAGGTAAGTAAGTTATCCTAAATTTTACTAGCGGTGTTTTTCGACTTTTCCAAATATGGCAAGATAGGCAATTGGCACAAGCACAATAAGCAAGCCGATAACTAGTATTACAAATCTATCATTAAGATCAATCATGCTTCTCCCTTCTTCTCTAAGATAGCACCGCCCACCAAAAATGTCAAACCCAAAATCAGTAACATTACATATCGTACGATTGAAATAAGTTCTTTTATTTGGAATATTTCAGGAAGAAAAAAGGCAGTGGATGATCCTAGAATAACCCCTTCGGCAATAGTTCTTGAGAAAGAGGCGAGAAATCTATATTGACTTTTTGACAATTTTAGATTAGTTATCATTATTTCCAATATATCACAAATAATAATTTGACAGACATGCTACAATAGTTGGGTATGGTTCAAGAGGAAAGTCCTAGACCAGACGAATTAAGCGTTCCATTTAGTGAATTTGACCCTCTTATGGCGATAGAAGTTCTTGGAAAGCTTTGGACATTCATGCCACAAGGCGGAGGCTTGACTCCAAAAGGACTTGATACTCCTATTTTTTGGGACATTGAGAAAACTTCTCCTGATCTACTTTCCAAAGAAGGCGTAGTTAGGGTGCAAGCTAAAGGAGGTACTAAAGTCCAACTTCTCTCTCCAAATAGAAGAACAGTTGCAGGTATACAAAGTGCAAGCGAAGTAGTTTTTAATTTTAGAGATAGGTCAATAATATTTCGAAACAACGAAGGAGATTCTTATACTATTTCAAATGCTGGAACAAGACATGAAATTGTAAATCAAGGGCAAGAGCCTCAAGTATTCGAATTCCCGATAGGGCACATTTACGGGTAAATTTACATTTTTTTACAAAGAGCGCGGCAACCAATTTAAGCACTTCGTAAATTCCCTCGTTTAGTGATAAAATATACCTCATGAAGAGAGTATTGTCAGGAATTAGAGCTACAGGACGTTTGCACCTTGGGAACTATTTAGGGGCGGTCAAGGGAATGCTTGAGCTTGCAAATTCGAACGAATATGAAACCTTTTATATGGTGGCAGATCTACATACATTGACCACGCCTTACGATAAAAAGACTCTTTCGCAATCAGTTCGAGATGTAATTGTGGACTATCTGGCTGTCGGCCTTGCCCCTGAAAAGAGCACCTTGTTTGTCCAATCTCATGTTCCCGAGCATTTGGAGCTTGCGTATTATTTTTCAACAGTTACAACAGTTGCAAAAATGCAGCACTTGCCTACATTTAAGGACAAAGCGAAACAATATCCGGAGCACGTTACAATGGCGCTTCTGAATTACCCCGTTTTAATGGCCGCAGACATTCTTGTCTATAAAGCCGAACTTGTGCCTGTAGGTACTGATCAAGAGCCGCACCTTGAAGTTGCTCGGGAGATTGCAAGGCGTATGAATCAAGATTATGGAACAGATTTTCCGGAACCTAAAAGATTTGCAACAAATGGTGAATATGTTCCGTCTTTGACAGGGGAAGGAAAGATGAGCAAAACAGTTGAAGGATCGTATATTAATTTAACTGACGATCTTTCTACTATAAAATCAAAAGTAGCAAGGATTCCAACAGATGAAGGAAAAGGTTCAGAGATTCTTGGCGGAGTGAAAACCTTAATGGAGTTTGTCGAATTGTTCGAAGGAAAAGAAGAACGAGAAAGATTAGAGGGATTATATCGAACAAGTGGTATTCGTTATTCGGAAATAAAAAACGAACTTTCGAAAGCTATTTTCAAAGAGCTTGCGCCAATACAAAATAGACGGGCGGAGCTTGAAAAAGACAGAGAATACGTTGATAAGGTAATTCGTGGAGGCGCCGAAAAAGCAAGAGCTGTAGCAAGGCAAACCGTGGCGGAAGTAAGACGCAAGATGGGCCTCGGGTGATGCGAATAACATACGAATTTAATTAGTACGAATATATGCGAATATGGCACGTCTTATTTATAAAGAGTTAAGTTATCAACTAATGGGCGTGTTATTCGAAGTTCATAATAAATTGGGAGGCGGTTTTGAAGAAAAGTATTATCAGAGAGCAGTCGAGAAAAGGCTAAGAGATTTGGGAATAAAATATTCCAAAGAACTGAAAGCAGATTTATTTTTCGATGATGGATGATGATAAAATTGGCAAATATTCCCCCAATTTTCTTATAGATCATAAAATAGTCCTAGAGCTTAAAACGGTACCGCGACTTCTACCTATTCATTACCGCCAGGTTAGATCTTATCTTAAAACCAACAATCTCAAGCTCGGCATACTTGTAAATTTTCGTGGTTCTAAAGTACAATACAAACGAATTCTCAATGGTAACGCCACCGAATAATTATTCGCATAAATTCGCAGTATTTCTATTCGTATGATATTAGTATGACACAAGTACACTTGTTGATCTCGGGATTTGTTCAGGGAGTGGGCTATCGAGCCTTTGTTAGATCCCGCGCGCAGGATCTGGAACTTACCGGTTGGGTTAGGAATCTTTCTGACAATAGGGTAGAAGCTGTGGCTCAAGGAGAGGAAGAGACTCTCAAAAAATTCATTAATATTTGTGAGAAAGGGCCCTTCTTATCAGAAGTCAAAAATATCGCCATCGAATGGCAAGAACCTCAAGAACAATTCGAATCTTTTGAAAAAAGACCAACAGAATAGAAACTAGTGACTAGATACTAGTAACTAGGGAATAGAATGAAGAAATTAGTTTTAAGTTTGATTCGGATTTATCAGAAGACGATAGGGTTTCGCAAAGGCATTTTAAAAACATTGTTTCTGGTTGATTCTGCTTGTAGGTATTCCCCTACATGCTCGGATTACATTTATCAAGCGGTTGAGAAGTATGGAGTTTTTAGGGGTTCGATGTTGGGCCTTCGGCGAATAGTCCGCTGTCATCCGTGGAGCCGCGGCGGATGGGATCCAATCAAGTAGTTAGACGATAGAAAATAGAGGATAGAAAGTAGTGGTAGAAGATAGAATATAGAGGATAGATAAAAATTCTATCTTCGATCTTCTATTTCCTAAACCTATCTTCTACGATCTATCATCTACCGTCTAGTTTCGATTTGATTTTGAATCAAGGCGTGGTATAATTTTCTATTCACATGAATGGCAGGAAACGCAACGGCAGAAGAACAAAATTTGGCTTAAGATTCACCTGGAAAGATCTTCTTCTCTACGGATTTTTATTCCTTTTTTTGTTGTTTTTGATGATGGGGATTGGAGAGTTCACCGCAGGGAGTGGTGGTAACAATATCCCCATTTCAAAGCTGGTCTCCGACATAAAGGATAAAAAGGTAGAAGATGTAACGATTACCGATTCAAAAATTGAAATTTCCTACAAAAACGGTGGAAAAGCGGTATCTCATAAAGAGGTAGATACATCACTTTATGAAATTCTAAAAAACGCTGGCATAGACCCTCAAACAATTAAGATCAATGTAAGAGATGAAGCTTCCGTAAACGCTTGGATTAATATCCTCTCATCCTTCTTGCCGGTGCTTCTAATAATCGCCTTCTTCTACTTTATATTCCGCCAGGCAAGAGGGGCTCAAGAAAATATTTTCTCTTTTGGTTCAAGCCGAGGCAAAACATTTAATAAAGACTTCCCGAAAACCACTTTTGCTAATGTTGCGGGAGTTGATGAGGCAAAGCAGGAATTAACAGAGGTCGTAGATTTTTTAAAACACCCCGAAAAGTATAGAGCCATGGGAGCCCGAACTCCAAAAGGAGTGCTTTTGGTAGGCCCAAGCGGCACGGGAAAAACTCTTTTGGCGCGCGCGGTTGCAGGAGAAGCGCAAGTTCCTTTTATCTCAATTGCAGGATCTGAGTTTATGGAAATGCTGGTTGGAGTTGGAGCAGCACGTGTCCGAGACCTCTTTTTAACAGCAAAAAAATCTCAGCCGGCAATAATTTTTATTGATGAAGTAGATGCGATTGGACGTCAACGCGGAATCGGCATAATGGGCGGACATGATGAGCGCGAGCAGACTTTAAATCAGATCCTGGTTGAAATGGATGGGTTCACTCCAAATGAGCAACTCGTGGTTGTTGCCGCGACTAACAGACCTGACATATTGGACCCGGCGTTAATTCGTCCTGGAAGGTTTGACCGTAGAATCGCATTGATGCTCCCTGACATAGAGGGGAGAAAAGAAATTCTTAAAATTCATGCAGCCGGCAAGCCATTTATCAAGGCTGTTGATTGGGAGAGAGTTGCTCGGCGTACTGTTGGTTATTCCGGGGCAGATCTTGAAAATATGTTAAATGAGGCGGCAATTTTGGCAGCAAGATTCTCAAAAAAGCAAATTGACATGAAAGATATTGAAGAGGCGGCAACCAAAGTAAAGTTAGGGCCTGAGAAAAAAAGGATGCAATCGGAAAAAGACAAGAAGATAACCGCATATCATGAATCTGGCCATGCACTAGTCTCATATTTTATGCCCCATGCGGATCCAGTTCACCGAATATCAATTGTTGGCCGGGGCTTATCTCTTGGACACACATTAATTCCGCCTGCTCAAGACAGAGTTCACGAGACAAAAACAAGATTACTTGAACAGATTGCAACAATGTTGGGAGGAAGAGTTGCCGAAGAGTTGATATTTTCTGAGATGACAACGGGCGCGGCAGATGATATTGAGAAGGCAACGCAGCTTGCAAGAACTATGGTAATTGAATATGGAATGAGCGGACTTGGACCGGTCAGTTATGACGTAGATCATGCAAGAATGTTTGGCGAGACTATTCAAATTTCTGATCAAATGCGGGCTAAAATTGACGCAGAGGTGAGGCACATAATTGATGAGGGCTATAAATCGGCGCAAAAAATATTAAAACAGAATAAGTCAAAACTTGATAGGGTGGCCGAAAAGCTACTATCAATAGAAACTCTTGAGGGAGAAGAATTCGACGCAATAATGAAAGGTACCAGAGGTACCAAATAAGAAAATGGTTATTGGGAAATGGAGAGTAGTAATGGAAACTGGAAAACAGAAATTAGATAGATACCATTCTCCAATTTCAAATTTCTATTACCAATTTCTAACTTCTTATAACTAATTTCCAATTTCTGATACTTCATATATAATAAACACATGAGTGAGTTTGTGCATTTGTTAGTTAGAAACCCCAAGGATGATGAGACGCCAATTGAAGCGGCAACTCAAATATTCTCGTCTTTACTTCCATATCCCTATATTCCATTATGGAAGAGGCTTTATCTCCATCCAAAGTCCCACGCGTTTGAATTATATCTTCTTTCGCAAACAGTTTATTTTTATGTCACAACGTTATCGGAGAATGAAACACTTATTACGAGTTTAATCTCGTCTTCCTTTCCAAAATCTAATATTACCCGCACAGAAGATCCTATGGAGAAGGTTCTTGCGTCAAAATATATTGCAGTTGGCGAGATGGTATTAAATTCTTACCCTTATCTTCCCATAAAGACGTATGCCGACCTTCAGGATATTGATCCCCTCTCATCCCTGTTAGGGTTTTTGGCAAAACAGGACGCTTCAGTTCGAATATCTGTTCAGATAGTAATAAAACCGGCATCTTTTGCCTGGCAGGACAAGGCAGTTGAAATGGCGGGACATTTACTTGAGGATACCCATTTGGCGCCAGTAAAAGATGTAGCGACAGGTGAAACTTCGATAGCGGCAACAACACGGTATGCGCAAAATCCGCAGAGACTGCGAATGATGCAGAAAGCAGGTTTTCAAGGAGGTAAGGCCGTGATCCGTTTAGTGGTTGGTTCGGATAATTCCAATACAAGATCCTACATGCAAAACTTGGCAGGGACTTTTGGGAGTTTTTCTCTTGGTGAAGGAAACCAGTTTGTTTTCCGCAAACCGCTGTTCCAGATTAACAAGAAGAGGCTTTTGAACCGAATAAAAACGCGATCGATTAATTATCTTGAGCGCAAGAGTCAGGTCTTAAATGCACAGGAACTTGCGACCATTTGGCATCCCCCCGGCTTTCTTCTCGCAGGCATAAAAAACGTGGCTTGGGGGAAAACTCTTTTAGGAGAACCGCCCGAGAATCTACCTGCCATTACAAATATTTCCGAGGATGAAAAGAAAGATATTAACTTCTTTGCTAAAACAGAATTTAAGAACATAGGCACAATTTTTGGAATAAAAACTGCAGATCGCAGAAAGCATGTTTATACAATCGGGAAAACAGGCGCTGGTAAGTCAACATTGATTGCTAATATGGCAATTGATGATATAAGGAAGGATAGGGGAATAGGAATAATTGATCCGCATGGAGATTTATCTGAGATTATTCTTGATTACATTCCAAAACGGCGCGCAAACGACGTTATTTACCTTGAGCCTTTTGACACGGAAAGACCGTTTTCTCTAAATGTTTTGGAAATTAAGAATGCGCAGCACAAGGATCTAGTCTCTTCAGGTATTGTATCAATATTTCATAAGATCTACGGCGAATCTTGGGGTCCACGCCTCGAATATATTCTTCGCAATGTAATATTAACACTTCTTGATGTTGAGGAAGGAACACTTGTTGATGCTTTGCGTATTTTGTCAGACGAACAATTCCGCGCCAAAATTGTTACTAGACTGTCTGACCCAGTTTTGAAAAACTTTTGGGAGGCAGAATTTGCAAAGATGCCTGACAAGCTTAAGGCAGAAGCCGTTTCTCCAATTCAGAACAAAGTTGGGCAGTTTGTTTCAAGCCGCATGATTAGAAATATTATTGGGCATCCAACCTCATCAATTAATCTACAGCAGATAATGGATGAAGGGAAAATTTTGATTTTGAATTTATCTCAGGGGAAGCTTGGAGAAGACAACGCAGCACTTTTGGGAGCGATGGTTATAACGCAAATTCAATTGGCGGCAATGAACAGGTCTTTTCAAAAAGAAGAATCCCGCCGCGACTTTTTCCTTTACGTTGACGAGTTTCAAAACTTTGCAACCACCTCTTTTATAAAGATTCTTTCTGAAGCAAGGAAATATCGCTTATCCTTGGCGTTGGCAAATCAGTATTCTGATCAATTAGAGCTATTAGTTCAGAGAGCAATCTACGGAAACGTTGGAACGCTAATTTCATTTGTTGTAGGCGCGCGCGACGCTGAGACTTTGACAAAAGAGTTCGCGGAAATATATTCTCAAAATGATCTTGTGTCGCTTGGCAAATTTGAGGTAGTCTTAAAGCTCTCAATTGACGGGACGACCAGCGCTCCTTTCCCGGCAGTTACATTGCCGCTTCCTGCAGTTAAGAATGATAACCGCGAAGCGATAATCCGCCACTCAAAGGAAAGGTACGGCCGAAAACCCCAAGCATAAATTTCCAATTTTCAATTACCAGTTTCCAATTAGTCAACAAATGTTACAATTAATTAATGAGTAAGTTCGATTCAGAGGCTTTTTACGAGCGGCTATATAAGTTTGCTATCGACTGTCAATAATTAGTAAAAATACTACCTAAATTACAATTTTATATACGGAGATCAATTAATTCGTGCTTCAGGTTCAATCGGCTCGAATTATATATAGGCCTTAGAAGCTTTAAGTCTGAAAGACTTTATTCACAGATTAAAGATTTCTAGGAAAGAGTGTCGTGAATCCATTCATTGGTTAAGACTTATTAAAGATTCAAACTCTGAATTAGTCGAAATACTAAAGGAAGCAAAAAGGCTAATCCAAGAAGGACAAGAAATTAAAAAGATTCTGAGCTCTTCAATAATCACCTCCGAAAACAAGAAATAAATAATTCGATGATTAACTGGAAAATGGAAAATGGAGACTGGAAACTCTTGTTGAAGTGGTTGACAACAAGTAGTATACTCCAAATAGATAGTAAAAACTGCCTGAATAGCGGCGCTCCGCCAGCCGGCGGATTGCATGCGCCAAGTATTTAGGCAAGATTTGCTCTTTGACAACCAGTTCGCGAAACTTTTTTCGAAATGCATTGATTGCATAATGCATGTGTTTGGTTATGAGCTCATTTAATGAATCAAGAATCATGAGTTATGAATCATGGGTTCGTTGATTGAATTCATAACCGAACTGGTTCGAAAGAAGAATTTTTTAGGAAGATTTTATCGTCCAAGTTTCTTGTTTCAAGCGGTATTCGTGCGTGCGGGGTGCATGGATGCAGCTTGTTGTCCTTATGTGAGGCTGCCTTAACGTCGTGAACCCTCCTACCCACGACTAGGCCTCCCCAGTGAGATGCCTTCCACCAGTCACTTTCCCGCCTTAAGGCATCTCACCTGGCCAACTCCCTCTCCGGTCTTTGTGCCGAAAGCACTGGAGGTTTTCGCCAATCAAGGAAAGAATGGCGGTAGCGCCACCAGTCAAGACATCGCTCCCCCTAGGAGACTGCTTCAAAGTTTGGTTTCGGCACAAGCCCGAACGGAGGAGCAGTCTCCATCATAATCCGACTTTCATCAAAAAAGGAGGTGGTGTTCCTTGAAGGCCTGAACGAAACGGTTTGCGGACAGAAAGGAAGGTGATGCCAATCTAAAAGGCGAGCCTATCGGAAGGATCCCGCACGGTTTGCGGATTAGTGAAAGGACGAGGTTTCGTGCATTTAGCACAATACGTCCCTCGACCCGTGAGGTGGGCAGCGGCAACGGCGGCAGCGATCATCCTGACAGCGATGGTAGCGTTCGCCTTCGCCCTCACCATCGACAGAGGACCGTCCTACACTGAGACGCCCAGCGTACTGTTGGCCGTCACCAGCGAGGACGTGGTTTCGCCGCTTGCGGCAATGGCGGGCAGTTCGGTCGCAACGACAACCGATTCGTACATCGCCATCGCAAGCAAGACCGCCACCGACAACGGCATCCTGACAACGAGCGGCCTGCTTCTGCTGGCAGCCATCGGCGCCATCTACCTGATCCAGAACTACACAGGACGACTGCGTCACCTTGCACGGTCTGTGCGTCGAGCATCCCGAGGCATCGGCATGAGCGCATTCAACGGCTACGGAAAGTTCCGGGTGATCGCCGAAAAGGTCTTCACGGCGCCGATGACGACGCTGACGAACACGACGACACGAACGCCGACCAGGGCCAGAGTCATAACGTTCCTGCGTTCTCACGGAGGTGAAGCTTACGCGAGGTCAATTGCGTTTCTGGCCGTTATGGTCATTGGGGCCCTGGTCCAGGTGACTAGGACATCGATCCATTAGCTTCTTGATAGGAGGTCGAACCAAAACCTGACCTGACGGTGCGGAAGAAACGAGTCCAATGCTGGGGAGGCGAGCTCTGCTTGCATCTCGCCTCTCCGGCGAAATTCTCGTGAACCGAGCAAAAACAGAACGGCCTTTGTGCTCTTCTAGATAGCTCGGTCCTGCGAGTTTACAATCCGGAAAATCTTTCTTGAAAGGAGTAGCACATGCTACAAAGTAGCGAACTGGATCGTGGGGGAATAGTCGTAAGACTAGATTTTTTTGTCGCACAGCGACCGTCGCAAGACGTAAAATCGGCTTTCAGCCTTCCCCCACAACACATAATTCTCCTGTATAATATCTCCATGGAAACTAAAAAAGACGTCTTTATGCTTGTTGACGGATCTGCCATTGTTCACCGTGCTTATCATGCCATGCCTCCATTTACAACGTCTGACGGTACTCCGACAGGCGCAATTCACGGGTTTTTCTCCATGTTCTTAAAGCTCATCCAGCAATTGAAACCGGCCCGCATTGTGATCGCGTTTGACCGCGCCAAACCCACCTTTCGCCAACAACTTTACGTGGGTTATCAGGCGCAAAGACCAAAGATGGAATCGGATCTCGCCTCCCAATATGAGGCAATTATCGACATCCTTAAAAAGGCAAAAATCCAGGAAGTCGGTGTGGACGGATATGAAGCGGATGATGTTATAGGCACGCTTTCCGAGACTGCTAATAAACAAGGGATTCTTACATATATTGTTACAGGCGACAGAGATATGCTTCAGCTGGTCGACAACGATACTCTGGTCTTAATGCCTGTTAAGGGGATTTCCGAGGTAAGGCTATACGATGAGGAATCGGTTAAAGAAAAATATCAAGTTAGGCCTTCTCAAATTGTCGAATTAAAAGCTTTAACGGGAGATCCGTCGGACAATTATCCGGGAGTCCCCGGGATTGGTCCCAAAACTGCGGCAACCCTTATTCATGAATACGCAAATGTTGATAATATTTATAAACACCTTGATGATATTGCGGTAAAAAATAAAAGCTTAGCGCAGAAATTAATTGACGGAGCAGAAGCGGCTAACTTAGGAAAAAAGCTGGCGCAAATTGTTACCGACGTCCCCTTTGTTTGTGATTTAGATGATTGTCAAACTTCAAAAATTGATATCAGAGCATTTAAGAGAGCACTTGAGTCTTTCGAATTCAAAACATTACCAAAGAGAGTAGACGAGATTTTTAATCAAAAGCAAGAAGTAAAGAAACAAAATCAAATGAAGCTGTTGTAATGCGAATATCTACGAATCTAATTAGTGCGAATGATACGAATAATTATTCGCATAGATTAGCAGTATTTAGATTCGCATAAAATTAGCATGAAGATAGCGCTAGTGCACGATTATATTAAGGAATACGGAGGTGCCGAACGCGTATTGGAGGAATTACATAGACTCTTTCCTGAGGCGCCGATTTACACTTCCATTTATGCCCCCGAATATTTAGGTCCTCACATGTGGGTGTTTCGCCAAATGAGAATTAAGACCTCCTTTCTTCAGTGGATTCCCTACAAAGAAAAACTTATTTCTATTTTCAGACTAATTTCTCCCGTGGCCTTTCTTTCTTTCAATTTATCAAAGTTCGATATAATCATTGTTTCTCAAACAGGCGCATATTTTCCGAATTTGGTTCGGAAGGGGTCAGCTAAACTTATCTGCTACATACATACTCCCCCAAGATATCTTTACGGCTATATGACTGCGCGGGAAGTTAAAAATGGGTTCGTAAAATTCCTCTCGGCTATAGTTTTTCACTTTTTAAGAATGGTAGACTTTAAAGCATCAGAGAATGTTGATTATTTCATCGCAAATTCTCAAGAAGTCCGATCCCGCATCCAAAAGTTTTACAGGAAGGACGCAGAAATAATATATCCTCCGGTCGATATTCCGAGCCAACTGCTAACAGCCAAAAGCCAAAAGCAAAGCTACTATCTTGCGGGGGGCCGTCTAGCTCGGGCAAAAGGAATTGATATTATTATCGAGGCGTTTAATAGAAGCGGGAAAAAACTGAAAATTTTTGGAAAAGAGTTTGCGGGATTTGACGAAGAGCTTAAATCAATAGCAGGGAAAAATATCGAATTTATGGGTGAAGTCACAGATATTGAAAGACAAGAATTAATGGCAAATGCCAAAGCTTATGTATTTGCCTCTTTTGATGAAGATTTTGGCATAACGCCGGTTGAAGCAATTGCCGCAGGGACGCCGGTAATTGCATACCGATCGGGAGGAGTTCGCGAAACAGTAGTAGATGGTAAGACGGGGATATTTTTTGACGAAAATACTCCGGAAGCAATAAATGCTGCTATCGAACAATTCGAAAAGACGAAGATTAGTTTGGCCGCCTGCCGAAAACAGGCCCAAAAATTCTCAAGCGAAGTTTTTGACAAAAAAATAGTAGAATTAGTTAGATCAAAAATAAAATGAAAACAAAAGTTGTTGTAATTGCCATAGTCGAAAGTAATGGGAAAATTCTAATGGGACAGAAAAAGAAAAATGTGGGGCCATATCCCAATGCTTGGCGTCTTCCGGGGGGAGGGGTGGAAGAAGGAGAAACACTAGAAGAAGCAATAACAAGAGAAGTTAAAGAAGAAACCGGGCTTAAGGTTGTAAGCCTTGAAAGGATAGGATTTGATGAAGACAATGAGCCAGACAACCATGGCGAAATGACTCACTATGTATTTTTAGCGTACCGTGCAAAAACGACCGGAGAGCCTAAAATATCTGAGGAGCTCGTAATATTAAAATGGATTGGCAAATCAGAATTAAAAAAAATTCGTAATGTAAGACCAGGCCTTAAACTTTTCAAGGAACTGGGATATCTATAATGAATGCCGGAGTTGCTGAGTGATTGTGATATAATGATTTTATGAAAAAGCAAGTTTTACATACAATAGTTTGGAGAGAAAAAAACCTTTTTGTGGCAAAATTTTTGGAAATTGAGCTTGCGAGTCAAGGCAAAACTCGGAAAGAAGCGCTTAGAAATCTTGAGGAAGCACTTGCCTTATATCTTGAGGACGAACCGTCCAAGAATCTGAAACTTCCTTCAATTGAGGATGTTTCAACCAACACTTTTAACCTCTAATGCCAAGACTTTATTCGGGCCAGAAGATTATTAAAGCATTAATCAGAGCCGGGTTTTATATTGTTTCAACAAAAGGAAGCCATGTAAAATTGCGAGGTGTTCGATTCGGAAAACTTCAGACAGTAATTGTTCCAAAACACAAAGAAGTAGCAATGGGAACATTTCAAAGCATTTTGAAACAAGCGGCAATGGAGTTCGAAGAATTGAGAAAACACTTAAAATAGAATTATTGGGCGCGGAACATACTTTTGCCCAAACTGCCAGAGCTAACAAGCAACTAGTGACTAGAGACTAGCTACTAGGTAAAACGCTCGTAATTCCTGTATCTATTATCTAGTATCTAATGTCTATTTACTTGAGTTCTTCGTCGATTAGTGCTTTGAAGGAGGCGTAAGGTTGAGCACCTACAAGTCTATTGCCGTTTATGAAGAAAGTTGGGGTCCCTGAAACGCCCGCGGTTCTTCCATCGTTTAAATCAGCATCCACATTCGCCTGGAATTTTGTATTGTCAAGACAACCATCAAACTGAGAGGTATTTAATCCTAGTTCTTGCGCGAAAAGCTTAAGTTGCGTAGCAATTACATCGGCGGTTTTACCTGAAATTTTATCCTGCTCTGTGAAAATTTTGTCATGATACTCCCAGAATTTATCTTGTTCATTGGCGCATTCTGATGCGAGAGCCGCTGGCATCGCTGCAGGATGAAAATCTAGCGGAAAGTGCCTATAGTAAAGTTTTACCAATCCTTTATCAACGTAGTCCTTTTTAATCTGAGAAAGTGTTTGATCAAAATAACTTTTACAAAACGGACACTCAAAATCCGAAAACTCAATCATAGTTACTTTTGCGTTTTGTTGTCCAAAAACAGGCAACTGTCCTCCTTTTACGTCTACTTTTTCAGATGGAGTTTCACCGGTTTGGCCTTGAGGAGCAAGACCTGAAGATTGGTTTTTTTCAAGCATTTGTACTCTTGCGGTTAAGTATCCAAGAAGAAAGACTGCAGCAAGAAGAAGTATGTAAAGCAGTTGAACTGCTTTTATTGTTGAAGCTTTTTTAAAAGATCACCAACGGTTAAAGATGCCGCAGCTTTTGGCATGGATAATATCTTAACAAGTATAGAGTTGCATTTCAATGGGTTTTTTGCTATTTTATTGAGTAATAATCTAAAAGGGCCCCCGCCAGAGGCGGGGACTTTTATGCAAAAGAATAAAATCGTTATTTCGTTAGGCGGGTCTTTAATTGTTCCCAACGGAGGAATAGACATTGCGTTTCTTAGTAAGTTTAACGACTTTATTCGTAAACAACTGTCCCGCAATAAGGCGGGACAGTTTTTTATTGTCGCAGGCGGAGGATCTACAGGCAGACATTACATAGACGCAGGGCGTGAAGTCGTTGGGCATGAATTGACACATGATGATTTAGATTGGCTCGGAATCCACACAACCAAACTTAACGCGCACTTAATTCGAACAATCTTCCGAGATATAGCTCATCCTTATGTCTTAAAGCATTATGAAATTATTAGGAAAGTTACTGAGCCAGTAGTTGTTGCGGCCGGTTGGAAACCAGGATGGTCAACTGATTTTTGCTCGGCCATGATTTGCGAGGACTATAATGTTAAAACCATTGTCAACTTAACGAATGTTGAAATGGCCTATACAAGCGATCCTAAAACTAATCCCGCTGCCAAGCCAATCAAAAAAATAACATGGAAGAATTTTCGTAAGATTGTAGGAAACAAATGGATTCCGGGTATGAATATGCCTTTCGATCCTATTGCTTCAAAGAAAGCCGAGGAAATAGGATTAAGGGTTGTAATTCTCAAGGGCGATAATTTTGAAAACCTCGAGCACTATTTTGCCGGACGCGAATTTGTAGGAACAGTAATCGAAGGATAATCCTTCTAAGTTTCCAATTTCGAATTTCCAATCTCCAGTTAATCAACGAATTCTTCAATTTGTCAATTGAAAAACTAATTGGAAACTGGCAACTAGAAAATGGAAACTGGCTCAGATATAATTTCCTCATGCAGGAATTTAATCCTGAACTTTTAAAAAATCTTTATCGGCCGACTTCTAGTTCTCATAAAGGCCAAAATGGGAAGCTTTTGATTATTGGTGGTTCTCAGCTTTTTCATGCGGCATCTTTGTGGGCCTTAACCGTTGCTTCAAGAATTGTCGATATGGTTTTTTATTCTTCAGTCGAGACAAATAATAGAATTGTCGAAAGCATAAAATCTGAATTTAGAAACGGAATTGTTATTCCCCGTTCTAAACTCGAAAATTACATTCAAGAATCGGATTGTATATTGATTGGGCCGGGATTACCACGGAAGGAAGGGCAGGAGAAAGGGGATGATGACACAAAGGAGCTGACCGAACGCATGTTCGCAAGTTTTCCAAACAAAAAATGGGTAGTAGACGGAGGTTCGTTGCAAGTTATCGAACCCGATGTGTTGCCGAAAAGTACAATAGTTACTCCTCACCAGGGAGAGGTCAGAAAATTATTTGGAGTAGAGCCAATCGATGAAAATGTCGAACAAATGGCGAAAAAATTCGGAATCGTTATCTTACTTAAAGGCGAATACGATGTTGTCGCTTCGCCAACAGAATCTGTTCGAATAAGTGGTGGAAATCCCGGGATGACCAAGGGCGGGACAGGAGATGTATTGGCAGGACTTATTGCTGCGCTCTATTGTAAAAACGACGCATTCTTATCAGCAGCGGCAGGTTCATACGTAAATAAAAAAGTAGGCGATTCCCTATTTAAAAAAGTCGGATATTATTTCAACGCCTCAGACCTCGCCGCCGAAATCCCAATCGTCATGAAGGAGTTGTTATAATTTTTCTTGTACTTTTGGGCCGCCAAAAGTACCAAAAGCGCACGGTGCGTGGCGCAACTACCTTTTTCGGCACCCACCGCTGTCTTCGGGCTTCGCCCTTGCAGCCGGGCTCCCTCGCTAGCGCTCAGTCCGCCCCCTGACGCGTTCGCTCTCAAAAATTTAACGC
>JACQKO010000047.1 GCA_016204525.1 Candidatus Levyibacteriota bacterium
ACACAATCAAATCCAGAAAAGCTCTCGGGATATTTGTCAAACCGGAATTCTACTCCCTTTTCTTTCAAACTGCTAATTTGTTCGCGGTCGAATTTATCCTCTGATCTTACATCGAAAACCGACACATGCGCTTTGTGCCCGAGCATAAAATTAACCACGCTCGCGCCTTCTGCCCCAAACCCCAAAACTGCGATTTTTTTATCTTTAAACTCCATTTTCTAATTATATTATTGCTTTTTCTACAGTATCAACCCCGTTAGATAAATTCGTATCTAACGGGGTCAAGTTTCGCGTTTATAAGTTTTTCCACAATTCTTTTGAAATCGGCAGGATTGCCAGTTGTGAAGAACCTTGTTTTACTCTTTTTGTTTGAAAGCATTTTATTGCTCTCAAGAACTCGCTTGACTTGTCTTGCTACAGCCGGTCCTGAATCCAAAATTAATACCTCTAGGCCCAAAATTTTTTGTATTTCATCCCTTAAGAATGGGTAATGCGAGCACCCGAGCGCCAAAACGTCAATTCCCTGAAACTCTTTTAAGATGTTCCGCAATTTTTTGTTTAATACAGCGGACTTAAGGTCGCCTGTCTCAATAAAAGACACGAGCTCATCTGTCCCTATATTGTTAACGATTAAACCATTCGCAAACTTTTTAATTAAGTCTTTTTGATATTTGCTTTTAGATGTTGCTGCGGTCGAGAGAATTCCAATTCGACCACTTTTTGTAAAACGAGCGGCTGTTTTAACAACTGGGACAACACCGATAATCGGAACTTTGAATTTTGAACGCAAATAGTCAATTGTATAGACTGTTGCCGTGTTGCAAGCTATCACTATTAGCTTGATCTTGTTTTTAATAAGAAATCGAACAATATTTGAGGTTATTTTCTCAAGATCCCTCTCGGATTTCCCACTGTAAGGTATATTATTCTGGTCGGCAAAGTAAATAATGGATTCGCGAGGCGAAAGTTTTGTTATTTCTGAAAATATTGTGAGGCCGCCAACTCCCGAGTCAAAAATGCCAACCGGCCGATTGTCGTCCATAGGAAGTTATATTATAATACTTTAGCCCTTGGCTGGGTAGCTCAATGGTGGAGCGGTCGTTTCATAAGCGACAGGTTGTCGGTTCGATCCCGACCCCAGCTACACAATTCGAGCGACCCGCTACACTTATTCCCTCTTATTGACAACGCCAGCTTTATTTGTATAATCTAGTATATACAGTGAGAGTAGATAAGTCTGTTTTTGAATTTGAATGGGATGAAGGAAATAGTGATAAACCCAAAAAACATGGCTTGACGCTTACAGAAACGGAAGAAGCATTTTTAGATAAGGACAAAGTGATATTCGCAGATTGGAAACATTCGGCGACAGAACAAAGAATTACCTTACTTGGTAAAACCAAAAAAGGACGAATACTGAATATTACTTATACGATTCGGGCAAAGAAGATTAGAATTATTACGGCAAGATCTACTAACAGGAAGGAGGTGCCATTATATGAAAAAACAGCTTAAGATACCAAAATTTAAAAATGAAGATCAAGAGGCAGAGTTTTGGGCTAATTTAGACCTTTCGGAATATTTGGAACCATCCGATTTCGAAAGAGTAAGCTTTCCTAACTTAAAGCCGACTACCAGACCCATTTCTATTCGCATACCGGAATATTTATTAAACAGAATCAAGGAGAAGGCTAATGAGGCCAACATTCCTTATCAGTCTTTGATTAAAGAGTATATCAAAAAAGGCGTATTTTCCTCCTAAAGTCCGACTCGATAGGTCTGCTCTTTCGATCCCCTGCCAGCCAGCCAAAATTAGCTTCAATTTATTCAAGTTCTTTTGGCAGTAAGTCTTGGATGGTATTTCTTTCCTCTGATGTAGGTGTAAAACTGAGTATTTCGGCATCAGACCCAAACTCTGATATGAGTTCCCTGCAAGCACCACAGGGCAAAGTTGGTTCTTCTGTGGGTGTATATATTACAATTCCAGTTATTTTTTTATGACCAGAACCTACAGCTTGAAAAACCACATTTCTTTCAGCGCAAATACCCAAACTTAGCGTAATAGGCTCTACGTTGGAGCCAGAGAATACTTCTCCGTCTTCAGTAATAAGACTTGCACCGACTTTAAACTTGCTATGAGGAGCAAATGCTTTCTCAGATGCCTCGACAGCCCTTCTTTTAAGAATACTTTCTTTTTCCATTAGCTCTGGGATTGTATCAAATATAGGATTGATTGTCTCTATGCTTATAAAGACTGCGTCGACTTTTGATAAACTAATTCAGGAATTTCTACCCAATTTGCGGTTCGGAAATCATCAACGACCCCTGGCAGGCGGGCGACCCCAGCTACCAGAACTAGTAAGATTGACTACGGGCGATTAGTCTAATATAATTCACGCATGGTAAATCCTGAGCGACCATTCGTTAATATTAGTCCCACTGCTCGTCGCCTCCAGAGGGAAGGCTTGTGGGACGGTTTTGAAGAAACGCAAATCGATAAGCCATTTTCTGAAATGAATAGAGATGAATTGGCCTCGATCGCAACTGCTTGGAAAGTGGAACGTTTTGCACTTGCTTCGGTTATCGCTAATAGAGTAATAGACAGGGCGCTCAGAACAACATTAGCGGAGGCAATCCCCGAAAGACTTCCGTATCCACACACAAATGTTCCCGCCTTTACACGATATGCCCTTCAGACTGCACTTATCGAAGAATTCAAAGACCTTAACGCACTTATAAATGAAGGAAGTCAGGATCCTATTGCCGGTGTCTATACTAGATACTGGGAGGTAATGGCAAAAAATCCAGATAAGGGTGATATGAGACTCCCCGACAGTCATTTATTGTCTGGTATACAAACAGCTGTCCAAGTTATGTCGCAGACGTACAATGTAATTGGAGAAGTTTACGAGCGCGAAATGGGCGAAAGACCGACAGAGGGAGTTCAAAAATCTATAGCAGCCAATAGTTTCTCGGTCGTTTCCATGCTTGCATCTCTGCACATTGTAGATTTTGCAGTAGTTAGAGAATATATCTCATTGGACGATGATCGTCTTGGACTTGCTCGGTTTGACCCTAGAAAATTTGCTTTAGAAGATTTTGAGGCAGGATTTCGTCTCTATTTAAAGGACAATCCTATGAACAAAAAGGGTAAACTTGCAAGAGGGATGCAAAAATTACTCAGGAGTCTTGAAGTGAATACTGGAGATAATCTTACTCCACGAGCTCGTTGTATTGCAATGGTTAACTATGGGGAAGGTTCAGCTATCAAAAGGCTTTGGGATTTTTATATTACGTTATAACGACAATACTAATGGGAGCTGACCTGTGCTTTCGCGTATAGTTCAATCTTCTCAACTTTGAGACGTAGCCTACAGAACTTGACCCCGCTACGAAGCTTACTTGCTCCCGAGGGCTACGTCCTCGCATCGCAAGGGCGCTCATACGGGGTCTGCGTCCGCCTTCGGCGGACTTGACAAAAAGCGATGCTTTCTCTAGACTTATTTACAACGAATTTATTCTATGGAAACACTCATAGGGGGAGTAACCAGTTTTCTGGTTTTTCACTTAACTTCCCACCCAAAATCTCGTATAGGCAAAAAAGTACCTCATGCTAAGATTAAAAGAGTGCAGTTTCTCCCGCATTTAAGAATAGAGGCAAAAAACAAAATTCTGCATATTCACCATTGGATGTTATTCGCTCCTATTTATCTTTTCGTACAGGCAAAGGGCTCCGGGATTCTTCAATCAGATCTATTAAACGGATTTCTAATTGGAGGAATTCTTCAGGGACTAATGTATAAAGACAGTTTAAAAATTATTCATTCTGCGGCAAAACCTTTTGAAAGGCAAGGGTATACTCCTTATCCTGTCCGCCTCCTCAAAAAACTCTTCTAGTGGCGGAGAGAGCGGGATTCGAACCCGCGGTGAGCTTGCGCCCACACATCTTCTCCAAAGATGCGCTCTAGACCACTAAGCGACCTCTCCCGATTTCTATCTGAATTATAAAATAAGACTTAGGATTTTGCGAGTTTTTTAATTAGAGGAAAAGCTTCTTTATAAGCGTCTTTATCGCCTTTGTAAGTCAGACGGTCCAAAACTTTATCCGAAGGCAGCCATTCGACATCTGCCATCTCAAAGTCATGTTTTGTAATATCGCCTCCAACATATTTCATGATGAAATAGTAAACTGTTTTTTTGCGTTTCTCACCGTCCAAAACATACCAATATGTAACTGGGATTATTTGTTTGACAATTTCTGCTTCTGCACCCGTCTCCTCGCGAACCTCACGAATTGCTGTTGCTTCTTTCTTTTCGCCCTTAATATGATCTTTATCTCCAATTAAGCCCTTTGGGAAAACCCAACCTAAATGTTGAGAATGCTGAGCCACGAGAATATAGATTTTTGAACCTGATTTTTTATAAACAATGCCGCCTGCCGAAAATTCAAATTTCATGCACAAATTATACCATGTATTGAAATTTGGAAATAAATCTAAGAAAGAAGTTCAGAGGCAATACGTGAACGAAGCTCTCGAAGCTCGCCTGGATTCATTTCTCTAATTATCTCTAGTACTCGATGAACTTTGTTGCTTCCATCCATCATTTCTGTACCCACCCTTTTATGAGGCGGCATCCCACCCATTCCTCCTGAAGGTTTTGGTTCTGGTTCTCTTTCCATTCTCGCGAGTATACAATGAGTATTGGAGAAAAGCAATGTGCGCTTTCGGCGGGAATCGAACCCGCATCAGAAGATCCGGAATCTCCCATTCTGTCCGTTGAACTACGAAAGCAAATCTCGTGCTCTATTTTACCCCGCACACTTGTGGTGCGGGGCCATTAAGCTACAGACGCATAGTTGTGGCGGGGGAACCCGCTTGCGGCTCCCACGCCTGTCAAGCAGGCGAGCTCCCTCACTTCGTTCAGTCCGCTCCCATTCTATTCGTTGAACTACAAGGGCAACGTAGAAATCTTTGATTCCGTACGTTGCGGTAGGGGCGAGATTCGAACTCGCGCGAGACTTACGCCTCTCATGGTTTTCGAGACCAGACAGTTAAACCACTCCTGCACCCTACCAAACTGCGCGCCCACCCAGAATCGAACTGGGATCAGCGGCTCCGCAAGCCGCTACTCTATCCGTTAAGCTATGGGCGCAAATTAACGTGCCAAGCAATCCAAGTGCTCTATTTTACCCCGCACACTTGTGGTGCGGGGCCATTAAGCTACGGGTGCATGCACTCGTATTTTAGTTTATTTGAAGCCTCGAAGCAAACAGTTTTCAGGACTTATCAAGCGGAAAATTGTGGGCGAGCCAGTCGGCGCTTTTTTCCATAAAGGTTGGATGGACATATTCTCTATACGGAAGATAACGAACTAAAATTTTCCTTACGTGTTCACGAGTAATATCTCCAAGAGAAATCTTAAGTTCTCCCGGCAAAAAAGCCTGAGTTCTTATTATTAAAACATCAGTCCCGTCTATAACCTTAAAATAAAAATCATAAAGCTCGGACCAAATATAGAAATAGTCTTCAACCTTTATCCCTTCTGTTGTTATCTTGTAGTGAAAATTATGCGGTGGAACACTTGATAAAACAAGCGAAAGGAACGTCAAAGCAACCAATACTAACATGAGCTCATACTGGCTGAAAAGAAAAAGGATTACCTCAAATAGAAGCAAAATTAGAATTACCGATAGATAAAATTGTCTCCCTTTTTTTGTAAATGGGCGGCCCGGTGCGCTCCATGAAAGAAGAGTCCTCACATCAAACTCATGGTCGTGTTCGTGAGTTCCCTCATGAGTCTGTTGTTGAGTTTGATCAGCCGACTCCATACTTTAATATAGTATCACGGAAATTCATCAGTTTCCAGTCGCCAATTGCCAGTTTCCAGTTAGTTATCCAATTGAAAAATTAATGAATTGAAGAACTGATTGGAAATCGGAAATTTGAAATTGGAAATTTCGAGCTTATAGCTCGATGAGGCTGGTGCTGTCACCGCTCTTAACATCCTTGAGGTATTGAAGGTACCTCTCGGTTGAAGAGAGTCTTTTGTGCCCTAGTATCTTTGAGAGGAATATTATTGAAACACCGTTCTTGAGATGATGAGCAACAAAAGTGTGCCTCAAATCATTTATTTTTGCATTCTCTATTCCTGCTCTCTTAAAGTACCGTTCAATTGCGTCCCTAATATTTCTTACTAAAAAGGGCCTTCCTGTTTTTGTTACAAAAAAGTGGTCATTTGAGCTTTCGGGTCTTGAGGCAAGATATCTCTTTAATGCCTCCTTTGCCCGCTTATTGAGAGGTACGGCTCTTTCAGGATGCCCCTCATAAGGTCTAATCTTAAGAAGGGCATCTGAAACATCCTCCGTTCTGATATTAGCAAGCTCACCAATTCTAATTCCTGTTTGGAGCAGCACCTCAACAATTGCGTAGATTCTTGGATCTCCCGATGCAGAATCACGCAACGCTCTATATTCAAGAGGTGATAAAACTCTTGGCGGGTTCAGCTCATATTTTGGATGTTTAACAAGAAGCGACGGGTCATCGGTAATATACTCATTGATTTTAAGGAATCTATAGAAGGTTCTTGTGGAATTGAGCTTTCTTGAGACTGACTTAGGTGTGTACCCGCGTGAATCCATGGAGGCAAGAAAGGCCTGAATATCATCGCTTGTTATCTCATGAATATGCTCGCGTTTTAACTCCCCAAGGAAAGAAATGAGTTGGTCAATATCCTTACCATATGCTAATATTGTAGCAGAGGCCTTGTTTTTGGATTTCAAAAAATCCTCAAAGCGAGCCTTAGCGTCTCTTATTTTTATTGGGTTCATAATTTTATAGAGCCTATAATATCAGCATGCAAGATGTTTGTCAACCCCGTTAGAAATAGTGAGAAAAAGAATTTAAGTTAAATTCTTTTTCTGAGGTTGGAAAGTCTTGTGTTTCTAACGGGGTCAATCAGTATTATGAAAAAACTATTGCCTATAATCGCTATTATTATCTTGCTAATTGTGATCAAAAATAATGCGTCTAGCATTTTCAGAACTCTTGAGGATGAAAATACGGCCGAGAATCTTAAAGAAAAACTTGTTAGCGAACAGAAGAAGAACCGGTTCTTAAAAGAACATTTATTCTACGTTAAGACGAATCAGTTTGTTGAGGAAGAAGCTCGCGAGAAGCTCTTGATGAGTAGGCCTGGAGAATACGTAGTAATTGCACCTAGCGCGAGGCCACTCAACCAAGAAAAAATCGAAATTGACACCCGCCCCAACTGGAAAAAATGGCGGAATTTATTCTTCTAGAGTATCCTCGCCCTGAGTTCGATCGAAGGGCTAGAATTATTCTTCTAATCTGCTTTTGTAGAGCCTCACGAATTCTTGCCACTGGGAATGCATGAAGTTGTTTTCCCTTCTCGAATACTCATCGCCTCTACCGCTGTCTCGCTCCACTCGCAGCCGGGCTCCTTCGCTCGCGCTCAGTCCGCCCGAACATGGTCCACCCCTTTTTTCACAAGACAATTATAGCAAAAGACACTTTTATTTAGTGTTCAAAAATGTTATAATTTCAAAGTTAAAACGTGCGGGGTAGTGTAAAGCTGCACAGGAGGCTCATAATCTCCTAGACAAGGTGCGATTCCTTGCTCCGCAACAACGAACCATTCGCTATCGCTCAGGTTCATCGCTGCGCAGCGAATGGTGAGGCAGGGATGTACCCGGGCTTGCGAGTGGTACGTCCCAACGAAAGAAACCTCTTATCCCATGAAGTTCTTTTATGTCTATGTCCTCAAAAGCATAAATAAAGACTTTATCTACGTAGGTATTACTGCGAATCTCAAAAAACGATTCTTCGAACATAACAACAAAGAAGAATTATCGACTAAGGCTTACGCTCCGTTCGAATTAATTTTTTACGAAGCATACCTAAATGAAAAGGACGCAAAAAGAAGGGAAGAATATTTTAAAACTACCAAAGGCAAAGTTACGCTTCGCCAAATGCTAAAAGAATATTTCGGAAACACTTAATGAATTTAAAAGATGCACCGTTCTGGTGCGTCTAGCCTCAATTTTTAAGGCCCCCCGTCCAATCCGCGGAGCAAATTTCCTCATAGTTTGACATTTATGGCTTAAGGTCTTGTAATTTGCAGACTGCATAGTTAAAATAGCATTTTCACAAATAGTTTTTTTTGTTATAAAATAAATAACTGTTGTTAATTTTATGGTTGAAAGGCGTGGAGTTTCTTTATTAGACATAAAACCAGCCTCGTATGGGGCTGGGTTTACCCCTGACTTAAAAGTAAGTACGCTTAGTCCTGCCAAAGATTACAAAGTTGTCGAAGCGCCAACTTTTGAAGAATTATTTAGTACTCTTAGGGAAGCAAGATTAGCAAGGCAAACCTTAGTAAATAGAAAAAGATTACCGTCGTGGGAAACTCTAGACCCTGAAGAAAAAAGGAAAGTAGAAGAGATTCTAGGCAACAGTGAGGAGATTAGAGGACATATAAAGCTCCCAGGAAGACTTCCTACTTTAAGAATCAATCGCACAGGTGAATTAATTGAATCCGGCAAACAAGCACGCAGTTTAATTTTTCAGAGGCTTAGAGATTTTATCCAGCCTCAGTTAGATGAAGAATTTGGTGAACACGCTAGAGATTTAAGGTGGGAAGTTGAAAATGCCATCAAGCAAGTAATTGTCAGCGGGAGAATAGACGACGAAAGGGAACTACAGTCTGCTTTGAAGGATCAATTTGGAGTTACAGGCGAGGCTAAAATTCGAGAAGTAAAAAGTGTTATGACTGGTGAAGAGATTAAAAAATATGAGAAGAATGTACAGAGACATATCGCCAGACTAAGAGATAGACTAGTCCGCCGAGGTTGCGATTTAGAAGATGCAGCACAAGAAGCAAGGCTTGCAGTGCTTGAAGCAATAAATAATTATAACCCTGAACTTGGTAAGTTTCCGCCTTACTTATTCAGCATAATTAACGGAAGACTACACGATTTAATGAGGACAACGTCTCCGATGAGTAGATCAGAGCAAAGAAACCTAAAAATTATCTCTGAATTTGAAGAGAAATTTGAATCAGAAAAAGGTCGACAACCAACAATTGAAGAAACTGAAGTAGCAACAGGACTAAAAAGAGAAGTAATACAAGATATTAAAGAATTCCCAAGGGTTTTTACACAAGCTGATTTAGGTGGTGAGGTTATAGAAATAATGGAACGAGAAGGTCACGAGGGATTAAGAGATCTTGATGATACTGCTGAACCAGAAGAATTTTTAGCAATGAAAGAAGAGATTTTAGCCGATAATGAAAGGGCAACTGTCGCTTTTGAGTTTATACCTGATCGTGAGAAACAAATTATATATAGGCACGATTTTGAAGGGAAACCGCACCACGAGATTGGGAGGGAATTAGGGTTAAGTGAATCTCGGACAGTACAACTACGCAAGAGGGCAATCAAAAGACTCAAGAAAATGCTATCGATAGGTATTAGTTTAAAAGAATTTTTAGGCGAGCTTGGTATAACATATTCCTTCTTTCAGGTTAATAATCTGGGAGAAGGGTTAAACATTTCTAGAGGAAGAAAAGGCGCTCGACTTGGGCCTGTTGAAATGCGTATAATTAAGAAAAGAGTCGAAGCGCACAAACAGCAAGTTGTAGAAAATAGAGAGGCAAGAAGGAGACAGATAGAAAGACGCACTAAGACCGAAAAAAGAAAGAAAAGACGTGAGAAAGAGCTTAGACGAAATGTTAAGGAAAGATTAAGAAAAAGGAGCTTTGATCCCGAAAGAGTTAATGGTCATCGGCCAAAAGAATATCGGCCAGTAAAACCAGAGGACCTTGAAGTTCTATTGGAATTGTATGGCGATCAATTAAAAGGCAGGGAAGTGAGAGTTCTTAGATTAAGATCTGGTTTAGAAGATGGCGTGTTGTGGACAAGAGAAGAGGTAGCAATTGTCATAGGTTTAAAAACCTCAGCAGGAGTTGTATACATAGAGAATAGAGGGCTAGGAAAATTACGGCAATTAGAACCGTCCATTTTTGAGCAGGAAACCCCTAAATAAATGCAGCCTCAATTTTTAAGGTTCAACCCCAATCCGCAGAGCCAATAGCTCATAATTTGACGCTCCGTTTTTCTTTTGCTAAAATCCCGTATGGTAGAAAATGCATACAACGGGAGAGAAAACATGGAGAGATATTCGAGGAGAGGTCGAGATATAAGGTTTGTTCCTCTTGAGTGGCATCATCCTAAAGATGCAAAGGGTAGCTACTTACCTCTAATAAGAAGGGGTCCCGATGATGTAGGCGAGAAAGAAGGGTTAATGCCTGATTTTTCTGATATCCCGGATGATCAGATTGGAATTTGTGCATATGCCACAATGGGAAATATTCCAATAAGTCCTGTTTACCCAGATACCGCTGGAGGAAGACTTGATCTTGTAAAATATTGTTCAGTCAACGAAACAGTCTGGGATTACTACAGAGCGGATGGTGAAACATGGGCAGGAATATTGTTTACTAATAGAACTTTTACCATAGACTGTCAGACGAGAAGAGTTGAATTTATTGATGAAACAGAACGCGTTGGCTTTTGACCGCAATTGCTTCCGGACATCCTGTTTTGTATAATCCTGCCTATGGCAGTAAAAGCGGAGCTGATTCCTGTCTCAGTGAAGATTGAAGAAGAGGGAATTCCTGGCGAGATTATGTACCTTTTTCCCGGTCAAGGAGCGCAAGAAGTTGGGATGGGGAAAGCTTTATATGAAAACTCCGCAACTGCGCAGGGAATTCTTGATCAACTACAACATGTAAAACCAGGATTATTATATACCATGTTCAATGGGCCGAGAGGAGATCAACCCATTGACATGCTCGATGATACCGCAAATGCACAGCCTGCCATAGTCGCAGTCAGTTTAGCAACTTATTTTGAGTTTCTTGAAAAAAACCCATCATTTAAGGAAAGACGTCCCCTTGCTTTTTTGGGACATAGTACCAGTCAAGTGAGTGCTATGGGAGCGGCTGGTGTTGTAGATATAGGAACAGCATTGCATATCGCAGCTGAAAGAGGAAGATTAATGAAAGAAGTAGGCGAGAGGAAAGAAAACAAAGGCGGCATGCTAGGACTTTTAGGGTCAACTTTGGAACAAGCAGAATCGCTCTGCGCTAAAACCTGCGAAGCGCTTAGAGAAGAAGGCGTATGGGTTGCTAATGATAATACAGTAGACCAGGTCGTTTTAAGCGGCAGAGAAAACCATATTGCATACGCGGCGGCTCAGGCAAAAGAAGTGGGAATAAAAAAAGCAGTTCTACTTCGTGTTCCTATTGCTGGGCATTGTCCTCTTATGGAAGAAGCCCAAGATATGTTCGCTGAATATTTAGCCCATATTAGGTTTGACAGACCTATTTCTCTCATTATTCTCAACACAACGGCCGCGGCAACTTTGGATCCTGATGAAATAAAAGCGGATCTAGTTAATGGGCTAACTCTAGGTGTTAGATTTAGAGAGGCTTTACAAGAAGCGCAAAGGATCGGAGTTGCAAGTTTTGTTGAGATTGGTGAAGGGCCATTATCTGGTTTTGCGAAAAAAGTAATACCAGATTCGATGCAGTTCCAAATAACCCCATAAGCTCATCCTTTTTTTGCTTTTTCATTGCTCTTTTAGTAAAATAGCAACTCAATGGTAAAACGTGAAGAGTTAAAAGTTGAAAAAAGAGCGGTTGTTGGCAAGAAAGTTAAGAAGCTACGACGTGAGGGGATACTTCCTGGCAATATTTATGGCAAGGAGTTTAAATCCACTTCTGTTCAAGTTCCAGTAAAAGACTTTTTAAAAGTCTTTAGCGAAGTTCATGAAACAGGTTTAGTTGATCTTGCTTTTGACAGCCAGGCGATTCCGGTTCTAATCCACAATGTGCAAATAGATCCGCGAACGCAGACTCCGGTTCACGCGGATTTCTTCAAGGTTAATCTTAAAGAAAAAATTACGGCGCGCGTACCGATTGTGGCTGTTGGTGAGGCAAAAGCAGTTATCGATAAAATCGGATTGCTCGAACAGCCAGTAGGAGAGCTTGAGATTGAAGCCCTACCGACAGATCTGCCGGAGAATATTGAAGTTAATGTCGAAAATCTTGCACAAGTTGACGAACAGATCGTCGTGTCCGATATTAAAGCCGCTGACGGTGTTTCAATTCTTAACGAACCCTCACAGGTCGTGTTTAAGATTGGAGAACTGGTTACAAAAGAGATGGAAGAGGAAATTGCGGCGGCCGAGGCTGAGGCGGCAGCAGCTGCAGCCGAAGCCAAGGCTGAAGAAGGCGTTGCGCCTGCCGAAGGGGTTGAAGGCGAAGCACCGGCCGAAGGCGAGGCACCTGTCGAAACTCCCGCCCAAGAAGCCGCCCCCGCCGCAGGAGAAGCAAAACCAGTCGCCTCCGCCCCGCCTGGGCGGGGCTCCGGCGAGCCAAAAGAAGAAAAACCCGCCGAAGCCGAAGCCCCCAAAAAATAACTCGCTATTAGCTATTGGCCATTAGCTATTAGCTTTTCAAGCGCTTTCGCTTTCTCAAAAGACGGATCCAGCCTCAAAGCTTCATCTAGAAACACTAGAGCTTTCGATTTGTCCCCAAGCTCGGCCGCATAATAACCTGCCTCATAAAATGCGTCCGGAGAATTAGGATGTTTTTCCGTTATCCCTCTCCAGTAATTGAAACTATCAGTAATTTCCACTCTGACCCCTTTGGCTTCTGTCATTGCAATATATGCGTTTGCAGCAAGAATAACTGATAAGATGAACAAGACACACAAAAAAAGAAGGAATAAATTGGTGAAGTATAACCTCTGCGGTAAAGATTCGGTAATTCTGCGGGGAAAAGTTATCGTCTTCACTTTCATGCTAATTCATACGAATATAATTAGTGCAAATCTATACGAATAATTTCATTTCGGCCAGGATGAAATCATGATCGAATCCTTAACTCCTAATTTTCTGTATAGCTCCTCCGTTATAAATGGCATAAATGGATGAAGCAATTCTAGCTGAACTGTGAACAGTGAACTGAGAACCGTGAACGAATTCTCATTTATTCTATTCTTGATATCCTCAATATACTTGTCCGCAAACTCATGCCAGATGAATTCGTAAAGCCTCTCCGCCGCCAAATTAAATTGATAAGAATCAATGTATCGGCTTATCTCCAAGACAAGGCTTTCTACTTTTTTAACCCATTCCTTATCGCTCTCATGCTTTGCAATCGAATTTAACTCGGTCAGTTGTAAGTTGTCAGTTGTTAGTTGTTGCATCTCTATAAAACGCCCTATATTCCACAGCTTATTCGTAAAATTCCTCATCCCCTGAAGTTTTGCATAAGAAAGCGCTTGGTCATTTCCTAAAGCTGTCCCATAAACAAGAGCGAATCTTACAGCGTCTGCACCGTATTGATCAACGAGTTCTAAAGGATTAATAACATTTCCTTTCGACTTGCTCATTTTCTTACCAAGAGGATCTTTAACCAAACCATGCAATACTACATTTTTAAATGGAACTTTATCTGTTGCATAAATCCCAACCATAACCATTCTCGCAACCCACCAGCGGAGAATATCATACCCAGTTTCCATAACAGTTGTAGGGTAAAACTTCTCAAAATCCGAACTGGTCTCGATTTTTGATTTTTGATTTTTGATTTTTGATTTTGAGCTACTTTGCGCCAGCAAAGTGGCGAAGGGCCATTGTGCAGACGAAAACCAAGTGTCAAAAGTGTCAGTGTCTTGGACCAGTTTTTTGGAACCACATTTCGAGCAATTTTCGGGGGTGATACCGTCTGTCACAGTCCAATTCAAACATTTTTCACAGAACCATGCCGGAATTCTTATTCCCCAAACAATTTGTCGAGATATATTCCAATCACGGATATTCTCAAGAAAATGGAAGTAGATTTTCTCAAATGATTTTGGATGAATTTTAATTTTTCCTTTTCGAATTGCATCAATAGCAGGTTTTGCCAACGGCTCCATTTTCACAAACCACTGCTCCATCGGCAGAGGCTCAATTACATTCTTGCATTTATAACATAGCCCAATTCTATGAATATAATTCTCATCTATCTTTTCCATAAGCCCCTTCTTTTGCATTTCTTCAACAATTGTTTTCCTTGCCTGTTTAACATAAAGACCTTCGAATTTGCCTGCGTGTTTATTCATTTTTCCATCGAATCCGATAACTTGTTTCATCAAAAGATTGTGTCTCTGGCCAACCTCAAAATCATTAAAATCATGTGCGGGAGTAATTTTTACAACGCCTGTGCCAAAAGCAGGATCTACTGATTCGTCTGCAATCACTTTAATCCTCGCATACCCCGCGACCGTCTGTATGTCAATCTCTTTCCCTACATACTTCTTGTATCTTTTGTCATCGGGATGAACCGCCACGGCCGTATCACCAAATTTTGTCTCGGGTCGAGTGGTGGCCAGAACTAAAGGTCCATATTTAATATAGTAGAGAGGATCTTTTCTTTCTTCGTAAACCACCTCGAGATCAGAGAAAGATGTACCATCATATGTACAATAATTAACAAGTCTTTTTGCGCGATAGACCAACCCATCGTCATAAAGCTTTTTGAAGGTTTTATAAACGATTGCAACTATGTCAGGATCCAAAGTAAATTTCATCCTCGACCAGTCAAGAGAAAAGCCAAGCTTACGAAGCTGCGATTCCATTCCTCCGCGATTTTTTTGCACAAAATCCCAAATCATTTGATACAGGGTTCCTCGATCAAAGTCGAACCGAGACTTCCTCTCATTTGCTAAATGTTTCTCAAAAACAAACTGCGTTTCAAAACCTGCGTGATCTGCGCCGGGAAGCCATAATGCGGCCGCACCCTTCATGCGATGATACCGAATCAATACATCCTCAATGACATACATGGCATGGCCAAAGTGAAGAGGTGCGTTGGCGTTTGGCGGCGGCAAAATAATCGAATAAAACCGCCCTTTCGAATTTATCTCCGGAGCAAAATATCCCTTTTTTTCCCATTCGGAATAAATTTTTTCCTCTACCTTTTTATGATCGTAAACTTTATCCATAGAGATCGATTACCACTGATTTATAACTGATTTACACGGATCCGCGGGAATCTGTTATCAATCCGCGAAAATCTAGTATAGTCTGATGCGTAATCATAGCATAACACAAATCTTACCTTCAATTAGATAAGCAAAAACGGTTGACTTCCCCAATTGAGAAATACTACAATGACGAGGCTATGGCAAATGAGAAAGTCCTGTTCGAAAGTTCCACGCAAGACAAAAAAGCAAGGAGACTAGAGGATATTCCTCTTATAAGATTTTCCCCGGGAGAAAAGGTGGTTTGTGTTCAGCGCCGACACAAGATTGTACTTATTGGACCACTATTACTCCCAATAATCGGGGCCTTTATGTTGCTTTTTGCTTCCATGTTTATTATTCAAATCTTGCCACCAGAGGCCACAGCTTCTTTTCTGAACCCAACTATTTTTGCCTACATTATAATTCTTTCTACATCGCTGGTCCTTCTACTTGAGGCCTTCAACTTTATGACTTGGTACTACCAGTTTTATATTATCACCAATAGGGCTCTCTTACACAGGCATTTCTTCACAATCGGGGGTTTTTATTCCGATGTGGTTTTCTTGGATGAAGTACATCAGCAGCAAATAACAAGACATCCACCAAATTTTATCTGTGATTTCTTAAAGGTTCAGGATGTTAATGTATATTTTCACAAATTGGAACGAGAGGAGCCATTTATATTTCAAACCCCTAGTAACGCCCAGGAGATTGAGGATTTACTTCAAGATTTGACAATCAAACATGGAATCAATCGAGGACCAACTTAATGGACTTTCTTAGTGGTTTTATTAAATATTTCTTTATCCTTGCATCAGGTTTTGCTCTCATCCTTTATGCTATTGTAATCTATGCGGCAAGAAGGGCAAGCCTCAGAACAAAGATCCCGATTCCTTCCTTTTTGAAACAGGTCATAGCCTTAGGCTTTATTCTGGCTATTTTTAGTCTCGTGTTTGTGCTTCTTTTTCAGCCCTAACTGGATGCATTTAGGTACTTGACTTGCTACCGATTTTTTATCAGCATATAATACATTTATGGACGAAGGGCAAATTATAGAAGGAGAACAAGTTTCGCAGAATAACCCACCCGTTGAAAAATTAAACCAAGACTCTGATTATTTAATAAAAGCGCATGAGGAGGCAAGTCATAAAAAACGCGATCAGGCATTTGCCAGCGGAATTGCATCAGAGCTTGCCGCATGGTATGAGCGCCTGCGAACCGCAATCGAAAACCGCGATGAAGAAGTAATTTTACGCGCGGCAATTGAACGCATCTTAAGACGTCGGCTTCTTCTTGGAGGAAACGGAAAAACTGTCGGCCCCCTTCTTGTCAGGGAACTTATCTGGGCCCGTTACTTTCCCGAGGAGAGCATAATTGATGACCAAATTTCCGAGGTAGAGCAAACTATAGATCTATATTTAGACCTTCGAAATTCAATTCCTAAACACAATAAGGTCCCTGAGCCGGAACTCAACGAGTGGATATATCATTTAATGGCATCAGACCTTGAAGACAGGCTTAATCCTACTCCTCAAAAAGAGGCAATGATTTCCTATATTTTCCGCAATCTTAAAAAAATGGTCACAATACGCGACGACACTGAAGAAACGCGGGATATTCAAGTTTTTATAGCGATAAGAAAAGCGTTTGCAAGAGAGGATCTGCCGTTTCTTCGCTACGCTCTTTTTAACCAATATTTTGGGAGGCTCACCCAAAATAATTTACGCCAAACATCGGAAAGTTTTTCAAAAGGAAAGAAGATTATCGAAGAACAATTAAATTATTCCGGCCGATTCAAAATATTTGAATTTGTGAAGCACCAAATTCCGCCGTTTCTGATTCTTGAAGATGTTTTGGAAAAATACAATAGCGGTTTCCGAGAACTCATATCAAAACCTGAGGAATTTATAAATGTCATCAATGAAACCGCAAGTGCCCGCTATGCCAATATTTCAGGGAAGGTGAGACGCGCTATAATTCGTTCAATAATTTTTATTTTACTCTCTAAAGCCTTCTTGGCTTTTACCGTTGAGGGGACTTATGATAGGCTGGTGTACGGACATATTGTATGGGGAGTAATTGCAATGAATATTGCCATTCCTGTTGGAATGATGATTCTTGTCTCCTTTTTTATAAGGGCGCCCGGAAAAGACAATACGCAGAGAATTATTAACAGGATAAATTCTCTCTTGTTTGATAAAACGCCGGATCTTGGGAGATCATTATCGTTTAATTACAAGCCACGTGCGCAAACGCTTCTTGACACAGTATTTACAACAGTTTGGCTTGGAACTTATCTCCTCAGTTTTGGCGTAATTATTTATGCTCTGAGCGCTCTTCGCTTCAATTTTGTAAGTCAAATATTCTTTATTTTCTTCTTTGCTATAATCACTTTCTTGTCCTATAGAATCAATCAGGCGGCAAATGTTTATACGGTAAGAGAGAGAACACGCCTTCTCACTCCATTTATTGACTTTTTCTTCATGCCTATAGCCCGTGTTGGAAGATATTTGTCAGATGGAATCCGCCAAATCAATGTTTTCATATTTGTCCTTGATATGATAATCGAAACACCACTAAAAGGTTTGATAGCCTTCTTTGAACAATGGTTCTCGTTCCTCCACTCGAAACGCGAGGATTTGGCATAAGGATTCCTTAGATTTCCACTGATTCATAACTGATTAACGCTGATCTGCGGGAATCCCGCTATTAATCCTCGAGAATCAAGGCGGTGATATAATTAGTTGAACCTTTGCTAAAAGTCTCAGGAGATGAAAGAACCACAGAACTTTATGATTTACGCTGATGGAGGAGCAAGAGGAAACCCCGGGCCTGCGGCTTATGGGTTCGTTATTTTCAACTCGAAGGGTTTAAAAATTTATGAGGAGGGCAGAGCAATCGGTAAGACCACGAATAATGTAGCCGAATACTCCGCAGTCGTTGCCGCTTTAAAATATGTTTCCGAACGGTCAGTTGTCAGTGGTCAGTTGTCAGTTGTTCAGATATTTCTCGACTCGCAACTTGCAGCAATGCAGCTATCCGGCCGGTGGAAAATAAAGAACGAAAACCTACGAAATCTTTTCTTCACTATACAAGAACTCGAGCAAAAGATCGGAGCAAAAGTTACCTATTCGAATATTCCCCGAGAACAAAACCGGCAAGCCGACCGCCTGGTAAACGCCGCCCTCGACAACAAATTCTAAGCACTAAACCCCTAAGTACTAAACAATATATTAACATTTGAAAATAGTTATTGGAAAATGGAAATTAGTAATGGAAATATGGAAAATAGAAAATAGTTAAATAAGAAACAAAACCAATTTCTAATTTCTAATATCCATAACCATTTTCTAGTTTCTATCA
>JACQKO010000037.1 GCA_016204525.1 Candidatus Levyibacteriota bacterium
ATTCAGAACCGATTTTAATTCTCCAAGCAATCCAATTTCGGATATGGCAACCGCATTTACGGGCCTGTTCTTAAATGAGGAGACAAGGGCCAAACAAACGGCCAAATCTGACGAGGTCTCAGAAATCCTGAGACCCGAAACAACGTTGACGTAAACATCAAACCGATCAAGGGGTATTTTTGCGTGTTTCTGCATAACGGCAATAAGAAGTTCGATCCTTTTTTCAAAGATTCCGTTTGAAACGCGGCGAGGGTAAGAAAGATTTGATGGAACAACTAGGCCCTGAATCTCGACTATGATTGGCCGCGTGCCTTCCATAACAACAGTGAGACAGGATCCCGGGACAATTCTTTTGCTTTTCTCCATAAAAAACGATGAATCGGAAACTTCTGCCATACCACTGCCCTCCATGGTAAAAATTCCAACTTCGGATGAATCCCCGAACCTGTTTTTAAATGCGCGTAAAATTCTTGTTCCGCTATCTCCTGACGCTGAGGTTTCAAGATACAATACGCAATCTACCATATGGGAAAGCAGCATTGGTCCTGCGACCTCACCTTCTTTTGTCACGTGTCCGATTATAAAAACGGGCGTGTTATTTTTCTTGGCAAATGAAACAATTCTTGCTGTTGCGTGTCTTATTTGCGGAAGAGATCCGGCAAAACCCGGAATATCAGCGCTTGTGATCGCTTGGATAGAATCAATGATTAATAAACTAGGCTTAATTTTTTCTACAGCCGAAACCACGTTTTCTAAATTTCCATTTGAAAAGATAAACAGATTATCATTTTCCTTTATTCCGATTCTCTCGGCCCGAATCTTTATCTGCCCCTCCGACTCCTCTCCTGAGACATACAATACTTTGCTATTGGCTATTGGCTTTTGGCTTTTTGACCGAGCGATGTTGCGAGCAAGTTCAAGAAGCAAAGTTGATTTTCCGACTCCCGGGTCTCCGGACAATAACACTGCAGACCCCGGAACAATCCCTCCTCCCAAAACTCTGTCGAGCTCCCAAAACCCTGTAGGTATTCGAGAAGCGGCTTCGCTTTTTATTCTCCCTATCTGTGTAGGCTCGGTTGAACTTGCAATGTCAAGGGCTTGAGGTTTTCGCAAAGAATCTTGTGCTTTAAACTCGGAAAACGTATTCCATGATTGACATGAGGGGCACCTCCCGTACCATTTAGCGGATTCATAACCGCAAGACGAGCAAATGAATTGAATCCTAACTGCCATAAATAAATACTACCAATAAATACCAATACTACCAATTCCCAATATTTCAATAAATTGCACTCATTGAAATATTGGTAGTATTTGTGGCATTTGTAGTATTTGACATTTATTAGCGATACCCTATGGGAACGGCTTTAAGGATTGGCGATAGAATTAAACGTCGGCGCCTGTCATCAAAATCAACAACCTCACACGAAACGCTTTGACCAACTTCATACGTTGTCTCACTTGAGATTTTGTCTGAAGGAATAAACCCGTTAACGCCCTCCTCCAGCGAAAGGGTTACTCCTCGAGGCCTAACGTCTGATACAGTACCTGATACTTTATCCTCAGCTTTATATCTCTCTCTAACACTAGCAAACACATCAAGCTTTGTCTTTTTAATTGATAGATTTACTCTTCTATTCGCTGAGTCAATATCCAAAACTTCTGCCTTAATTTTATCTCCCGCCTTATATAATGCTCCCAGATTCTCCACCCGCTCATGGGAGACTTCCGAAATGTGAACGAACCCTTCGACAAGCTCAGGACGAGACCCCTCGACTCGCTTTCGCTCGTTTAGGGCAGGCACTCCTACCTCAATTTTTGCGAAAAGTCCATATGGTACAACCTCTGAAATTTGCGCTTCAATAAGTTCGCCAGGTTTAACAAGCGATTTTATAGAATCGACATTTGTCACATAGGCTGTGGCTTTCTGGGAGAAAACAACACGTTTTTTAGAACGATCATATTCAAGAATTTTTACTTTGATTTTCGCTCCCGAATTAAGGGTATTTCCTAGCACTTGGGAAGAAGGAAGAAATCCACGGACCCCCTCAGGAGTAAGCGCAAAATATCCTCCACGTGTCGCCTCAGCAATCTCTACCTCAAAAGCTTCATCACCCAAGGCTAAGTCTTCAAATTTTTTAAAAATTATATCGTCCAGGGTACGGCGTAAAGAAACTACGGGGAAACCCTCTTCTGACTCAGGAGATATGACTGTAGCTGTAACTCGATCCCCGACTTTTAAATTAGCCAATAGGTTCTCAAGGTTTTGTTTATCGAATTCAATAACAAGCGCATCTCCTTTGGCGCCTATATCCATTAAAATCTCTTGAGGGGTTAATTTCTTAATAGTGCCGGAAACACTCTGTCCTTTTTGAAGAACCTGAAGCGAAGCTTTGGCCATTAATTCGGCCATGGAGGCCGCAGGGCGAAACCCTGAGCGAAGTGGTGAGCTAGTCGAACCACGAGTCGAATGGGTTGATTTATTCGAAGATGTAGAATCTGCCACTCATTGTACCAACCTTTCTTTTCAAAGTACCCAATTTTAACACATCTTTAGTATAATTGCGACAACCGGCTTAAATCCGCCGAGCACAATTTCATGGAGCTTTTGGAGTATAAAAATATTTATGATAATGAAGAAAAACATTTCTTTTATCGTGCCAACCACGCGCTTTTCCTATCTTTTATTAAAGATTTAAAAGCAAAAAACGTTAACGCGCTCAAAATTCTTGATGCAGGATGTGGGACAGGCCTGTTAGCCAAAAAGCTTGGAAAATTTGGTGATGTTGCTGGAGTAGATATAAGTCCGCAGGCTTTATTTTACGCAAAAAAGCGAGGAATAAGAGTCAAACAGGCAAGTGTTAACA
>JACQKO010000038.1 GCA_016204525.1 Candidatus Levyibacteriota bacterium
AGGCCTTCTTCCTCCTCGGGGCGTCGCGTCGTCAGTCTTTCGTCCATTGCGATCTATTCCTTGTTGCTGCCACCCGTAGGTGTACTGCGCGTGTCTCAGTGCAGTTGTGGCTGACCGACCTCTCAGTCCAGCTACCCGTCATAGCCTTGGTAAGCCATTACCTCACCAACTAGCTGATAGGATACAAGCTCCTCCCTTCGCGACCAGTTAAGGTCTTTAACTCGGAAGTATTATGGAACATTAGCCCCGCTTTCGCGGGGTTATTCTCCACAAAGGGGTAGATTCTTGTACATTACTCACCCGTCCGCCGCTGTCCGATGTAACATCGGACCGCTCGACTTGCATACCTAAGGCACACCGCCAGCGTTCATCCTGAACCAGGATCAAATTCTCAAAAAAAATTGCGAAGCAATTTTTTGCAGTCCTGCACCTGAGGGATGAACCGAATGGTTCGTCTCGAATGGTGCGGGGCAAAAAAATCACTTCACTAGAACTATTTCGAATAATAAATATCCGAAGCAGGATCCTACCACTATCTGAACAACTTTACCCCGGTTAGATAACTTCGTATCTAACGGGATCAATGTGCTTTTTGTCAAAGAGCAAATTGCAAATTAAATTGACTCGGAAGATGCGAGGAACAAAAAATTTGTCCCTAAAATTTGAAGAGGATTGTAATTATGAACATGTCATTAGCTACAAAATCAAATGTACCGCAATCTTCCAAATCAGTCACATCTATAATATAGGAATTCGAGGCTCTTGTCAAGATTTAAAAGAAGAGAAAACGAATCTAAGCTTGTGATTGTTGACGTTGCTCCATCCTTGCCCGCATACTCTCAAGCGGTTTACCAAGTCCGCCTATCGCGCCTCTTAACTCTTCGAAGATAGCTCTAAATTCTCCTGCGGTCTCAGAATCCCTATTGTTTTCAGCCATTGATAAGGCAGTTCCTGCATGCACAGCAAGTATACTATAGCGTAAAATAATTGCATCAGGATTTCCACTGGCCCCAAGCTCCTCTACAGTAATCTCTTCTAAACGCGCATATGCATTTCTAATAGAACCGGGATTATAAGGGGGCCCCATGGCCTCCTTTTGCATCCTGGATGAAGCTCTCCAAAAGAGTTGATCTGGACTAGATCTCCTTAGTTTCTCTGCTATGCTCATATTGCCCGCAATATATCATAATAGCTATAGCGTGTCAAGTCAGCCTGAGACTTCAATCTTCAGGGTTGATTAGCTTGAAACCTCTTCTTTTGTCATTTTTACTATGAGGCGGTATGATCGATCATTCGATCATCCATTTGTAATTATGTATCGATACATGCGAGCAGAACCAATTGCTATTTGTCAGTGGTCAATTGTCAGTTGTTAGTTGTCAATTGTTTCCTAGCGGAGGCCCCCTGTTACTTTTACCTGATTCAAAAGGGCTGTATCTTCGAGAAGTTTGGCGGTTCCGCGGACAACAGTTGTTAGAGGATCCTCCACTAGAATAACCGGAATCTTTGTTCGTTCAATTATTAATTCGTCCACGCCCGGAAGAAGTGAACCTCCACCTGTTAACATTATCCCATGCTCAAGAATATCTGCTGTCAATTCAGGAGGAGTTTCCTCAATTACCTCCATTACTGTGTCAACAATTTGAGAGACAATAGGACCAACCGCTTCTCTTATCTCTGTCTCATTAATACGAAGTGATTTGGGTAATCCCGTCTCTATATCGCGACCTCGAATTATTGCTATTTTTTCGCGCCCCTCTTTTTCTATTTCAACAGTGTCTTCCCTTGCAACCACTGTTTTATCACTGTCTTTTTCAGTGTTTTCACTGTTCTTATCAGTATGTTCAGTGGTTGCACGTTTTGACTTTCCTTTGTATGCGCTCCCAATTTTTATCTTGACCTCTTCTGCTGTTTTCTCGCCGATTAATAATCCGTGTCGAAGTCTAATGTAATGAATTATTGCCTGATCCATCTCGTTTCCTGCGATTTTTAAAGAACGGTTAACTACAATTCCGCCAAGAGAGATAACCGCAATTTCAGTTGTCCCTCCTCCAATGTCAACTATCGCGATTCCTGTTGGTTCAAAAACTGAAACTCCCGCCCCAACAGCTGCTGCCATTGGTTCCTCAATAATAAAACACTCGCGCGCTCCTGCCTGTAAAGCTGCCTCCCAAACGGCGCGGCGCTCCACCTCTGTAACTCCAGATGGGATTCCAACTGCTACTCGAGGACGAGCAAACTGATACAGCGATGTTCCCACTTCATGAACTTTTCGAATGTAATACTGGAACATATATGTGGCAGCGTCAAAGTCTGAAATGACTCCATGTTCAAGAGGTTTGATTGCGTCAATTGTCCCGGGAGTTTTACCTAACATTTTTTTTGCTTCCGAACCAACCGCAATAACCTTTTTAGTCTTATTATGTCGCGCAACAATCGATGGTTCCCTAATTGCAATCCCCTTCCCCCTCACATGCACCAAAATATTCGCTGTACCCAAGTCGATTCCCAGATCATGCGAAAAAAGAGAAAAAATCGAATCAAACATATTATAAGAATATAGCCTAATCACCAAAATAAATCAATGGAACTTAATAATACTACCAATTTCCAATAGTTCAATTATTACGTTCGGGGATCATTGTATTATTTGTAGTATTTGTGGCATTGGTAGTATTTTTAGTATTATTTAATGATGGTTACGGATTGGATTTATCGAATCAATTCTGCTATTAAATATTCTTTCTATCTTCTTTTCTTCATTACTCCTCTTGCCATGTGGCCTGACACGTATGAACTTTTTGAATTTAATAAAATGTGGATTGTTTTTGGGTTCGCTGTCTTTATCTTTTTCTTGTGGGCGGCAAAAAGTATCATCCGGGGCAAAATTGAAATAAGGCGAACCCCCCTTGATATTCCAATCGCGCTTTTTTTAATCTCGCAGATAATTTCGACAATAATTTCGATCGATCCCCATGTATCTCTGTGGGGATATTACTCAAGGTTTAATGGAGGCTTGTTTTCAACAATCGCTTATATATTTCTATATTATGCTTTCGCAACAAACCTAACAGGTCGTCACTCGGTAAACGGTAACGATGCCCGCCCCGTACCGCAATGGTACAGGGCCCGTATCGGTAATAGGTCACGTCAAACGTCACCGAACAACGAAACGGGCTTCCTAACCGATCAACGAAACCCTATTTCCTATTCACTATTAACTATTTCCTTATTGTCGGGATTCGTCGTTACCCTCTGGGGTCTTCCCTCTCATTTCGGTTACGATCTCACCTGTCTTGTGTTTCGCGGAGAATTAAATACGGCCTGCTGGACAGAAGCCTTTCAGCCTACTGTCCGCATATTCTCAACTCTTGGCCAGCCAAATTGGCTCGGCACATATCTTGCAGCGCTCATCCCAATCGCCTTAGGCTTCGGCATTTATAAATTAAAGGAAAATCGAGCTACCCTATTTCCTATTATCTATTTACTAGTATCTAGCATCTATTTCCTCGCTTTGCTTTGGACTCGCTCCCAGTCTAGTTTCGTGGGATTAGGAATAGGACTTTTAGTTTTCTTCGGAATCTTAATTGCCAATAATATTAGAGAACTCAAACAGAAATTCGCAAAAAACAACTTAGCGAAATACCTTGCGCTTTCTATTTTAATTTTCACAATTATAACTTTTTTAATAGGAAGTCCAATTGAATCTCTGAATAAATTCACAACATTATCTGGTTTCAGCAATCTTCTGAATAAGCCAACAGCCAATAGCCAAGAGCTAAAAGCTAAAGACGAAGGCCTCGCCTCCACAACCAATATCCAGCTCGGCGGAACCGAATCAAGTAAAATTAGACTTATTGTTTGGCAGGGCGCAATAGAATTATTCAAACGCAATCCCCTCTTTGGAACAGGAGTAGAAACTTATGCCTATGCTTACTATAATGTAAAGCCGCTTGCGCACAACTTAACTTCAGAATGGGACTATCTTTATAACAAGGCTCACAATGAGTATTTAAATTATCTTGCAACGACAGGCGCTTTTGGGCTAATAACTTATCTATCTATACTGGCCTTTTTTCTTTATTACGCGGTCAAAAAAGTTCTTAAAGACAAAGAATATCACTCTTCGATTTTATTGGGAATAATAGGCGCATACCTTGCCATTTCGGTTTCTAACTTTTTTGGATTCTCTGTAGTAGTTCTCAATTTATTTCTGTTTATGCTTCCAATTTTCTTTTTTGATCTAGGAGAGGAAAAGACGCTTTCTTCCTTGCGAACAATCTCTATTTTGAAAGAAGGAGAAAATAAAATAACTCCGGGCAGAGCATCAATTATTGTCGCCATAGCACTAGTTACTTTATATTTTGAGTTTTATCTTTTAAATTTCTGGAGCGCAGACAGAAAATACGCTCTGGGCTATAACCTTAACAAAGCGGGAGAATATGCGCAGGCTTTTACTCTCCTTTCAGACAGCACAAAAATGCTCCCTTCAGAAGACCTATATAAAGATGAGCTTTCAATCAATATGGCGACTCTTGCAATTTTACTCGAAGATCAAAAACAAGCAACAACTGCAGCTCAATTTGTTAGCGGCGCAAAACAATTAAGTGACCAGATTACAAGTCGCCACCCTAACAATGTCATATTTCTTAAGACTCGCGCGCGGGTTGCATATGCGCTTGCCCAAATTGACCCTAGGTATCTTGATCTTGCAATTGAAACCGTAGATAAAACTCGAGAGCTTGCTCCAACTGACGCAAAACTTGTCTATAATCTTGCTCTGTTTTATAACCAAAAAGGGGATGCTCAAAAAACCATTAAATATTTTGAGGAGGCATTAAAACTTAAACCAAATTATCTGGATGTGTATTATGCGCTCGGCTTATTTTACTCAAGCCTTGCAAAAGATGATCCTTCGAGCGCAAACGTTTATAAGCAAAAGGCGCGCGAGGCTGCCGAATACATACTCAAGAATATTGACCCCGCCCACGAACCCTCAAAAGAACTTCTCAAATCTCTATAAGATTAGTTCTTATACGAATACATTCGAATATAATTAGTGCAAATTTATGCTAATAATTATTCGTATACATTGGTAGTATTTAAATTCGCATGAAATTCGCATGAAAATTACTGAAGTGAGGCCAATTCTGTTATAATTTACCCATGCTTAAAATATTGGTTACGCCAAGTCCGGGCTTGCTTTCAAAATCTGTGTCTGTGACAAAATTTGACCGAAAACTTAAAAAGGAAATCTCTGAGATGAAAAAAACGCTCGATTCAACACGTGATCCCGTAGGCGTGGGACTTGCAGCACCGCAGGTAGGAATTCTAAAACGTTTTTTTTTAGCAAAACCAAAAAATAAAACACGAGTTTTTATAAATCCGGAGATTCTTGAGTCTTCCGGAGAAGAAATCCCAAGCTTTACAAATTCCCCTAAGATTGAGAGGAAAAAACCAAAAGCGTCCCAAAAAAAGCTACTTGAGGGATGTCTCTCGATCCCAAACATATGGGGAAATGTTGCCCGAAAAAAAGAGATCAAGCTAAGATATCAGGATATTGAAGGGAAAATTCATATCGAAAGTATTAAGGGTTTTTTGTCAATAATAATTCAGCACGAACTTGACCATTTAGAAGGGGTGCTTTTTACAAAGCACGTAATGGCGCAAAACGAACAACTTTACCGCTCCTATAAAAATAAGGATGGTGAGGAAGAGTTCAGGGAGATCAAAATATGAAGGGAAAAATTGTTTTTTTTGGTGCTGGACCCTACGTTTCACGGACTGTTGAAGTTTTAATACGCGAGTTTGAAGTTTATGTTTTTACTACGGAAACAGACCGAAATGATCCATTACTTTTATACTGTATACACACGAATATTCCTCATTTTTCGATCAAAAAATTTGACCATGAAGTTATTGTCGACATAAAGAAAATTGGAGCAAAAATCGCAGTGCTCGCCTACTTTGGCCTTATAATCCCGGATGATGTTTTGGACTTATTCGATCTTGGAATAATTAATATTCACCCCTCTCTTCTTCCAAAGCTTCGCGGTCCGACCCCTGTTCAAGCGGCAATTCTTGCGGGCGAAAAAACAACCGGCGTTTCGATAATTAAATTAGACGAAGAAGTTGATCACGGTCCAATACTTGGTATGATCAATCATACCATTGCGCCAAACGATACTTCTGATTCTCTGTATCGAACGCTTTTTAAAATGGGGGGGGATCTTTTAATTAGAGCTCTTCCAAAGTATATCGCGGGGAAACTCGCGCTACAAGAACAAGATCATTCAAAAGCAACGTTTACAGAAAGGCTAACGCGCTACTCAGGCTTAATCGATTTAACCAAACCACCCCAACCTCTCCAACTCGATCGCATGATCCGGGCATATTATCCCTGGCCCGGGGTGTGGTTTCGTACAAAACTAAACGGGGTTGAAAGAACAGTGAAGCTTTTTCCCGAACAAAAAATCCAGGTCGAAGGCAAAAATATTATGAAACTATCGGACTTTGCAAACGGCTATCCTGAAGGACGGTTGATTCTTTCGAAGCTTTCGATTTCTTGATTTTTCTTAGGGTTTTGAGGCAGTTGGTGCAAAGTTTCATACGGACGAAACGACCGTCAACCAATATTCTTTTTCTTTGAATATTAGGCATGAAGGCACGGTTCGAACGATTTTTTGCATGGGAAACACGGTGTCCCCAAGAGATTCCTCGTCCACAATTATCACACTTAAAAGCCATAGTCTAGGTATTATAGCGAGATTACAGCTCAATTTCCAGTTGCCAATTGCCAGTCTCCAGTTAATCATCTAATTCGCCAATTGATCAACTCATTGACTAATTGGAAATTGGAGAATCGAAACTGGAAATTATTTTAATTCTACTGTTGCGCCTGCAGCTTCTAACTTCTGCTTGGCTTCGTCCGCTGTCTTTTTGTTGACTGCGGTCATAACTTCTTTTGGTGCGCCGTCAACTAAGTCTTTTGCCTCTTTAAGTCCAAGCGTTGGAACGAGTTCCCTGAGAGTTTTAATAACTCCAAGTTTGTTTTCTCCTGCTGCCTGAATCCAAACATTAAATACTGTCTGCTCTTCCATTGCCTCGCCAGGGCTTTCAGCGGAGGCGGGCGCGGTTCCCGGTGCTGCCGCCGCCACTGGGGCGGCTGCCGTCACGCCGAATTTCTCTTCAAGCGCCTTGACTAGTTCGGATAATTCCAAAACGGACATCGTTTCGATTGCTTTTAATAAATCGTCTTTTGATATTTTTGCCATAAATACACCTCCCTTCGGTCGGTACATGCTAATTGTATGCGAATTTAAATAACGCGAATTTATACGAATAATTATTCGCATGCATTCGCACTAATTTGATTCGGATACATTCGCATGACTAGCTTTTTGCTTTTCTACTGCCTTTAGAACCATCGCCAACTTTTGAATATTCCCATTAAGTACATAAACCAGACCTGAAATTGGTGCATTAAGCATCCCGAGAAGCTTTGCAATTAAAACTTCGCGAGAAGGCAAAGCGGCAAGTTTTGTTATTATTGCCTCATCAACTATTCCACCCTCAAAAATTCCAAATCGAACCTTAGGAAGACCATGTTTTTTAATAAACCCCGCAAGGACTTTTGCTGTCGCAATTGGATCTTTATATGAAAAAAGTGTTGCATGTGGACCTTCAAGTTTCTCGACCCTGATCTTCTTTTCCTCTAGCGCGAGATTTAGGAGAGTGTTTTTAATAACAGTAAGTTCGGATTCGGCACTTGCGAGTTCTCGTCTTGCCTCCTCCATCTGACGATGGGTTAGTCCCGCATAGTCAACAAAAAACATCGCGTTTGCGCGGTCAAGTTTTTGTCTCAATTCTTCAAGTAGTTTAATGTTCTTCTGTGATGGCATAATCTAAACAGTAAATAGTGAATAGATAATAGCTAATAGTTTAACCTAAAAAAAAATGCGCTCCTAAGAGCGCAACCTATTCCCTAGTCACTATTTTCTATTAACTAGCTTGGCCTCGGCTGGATTTATCCCGATCGAATCGGGACCAGCTGTCTTAGGTTTACCCCGATTAAATCGGGGAGTAAAGTATTCTAACAAAAGAGAAAACTTACGTCAACGATCAAAAGAAAAACTAAATTTCAACTTCTTTCCCGCAAACAAGCGACCGAAAGCGGGGATTGGCATTCTGGTCCGAATGGGAGCTGAAATCCGGATGGCCGCGCCACCAAGTGACCAAAGGCACGTCGCCATGACCGACCTGTCCACCAATTAAGTCAAAGCCCTTAGCTCTGACTATATCTTTGCGGACGACTGCAAGACCTAAGCCATCCCAGTGATCTCCTGCTCGTCTGTTCTCGGGTAATTCTGCCCGAACGTCTGATGGCTTGCGGTTTAGATAGTCATCACCAACGTAAAGCCACGCGCTATAAGGCTTATTTGGAGTTACGATTCCTCTTGGATCTTTCCATTCTGTAAGCTCTGAGCGTCCATATCCATATCTTAAATCGATCGACATACTAAGTCTTGCTGCATAAACTGCTTTATGCCAAGAAGGCACTTTGTACCCAGGAAGCAAGAATTTAGGGATAATCACCGGAACGATTTCCTCACCATTAAAAGACTCGGGTTTTCCAGGAAAAGCGGAAGGTAAAAGCGCGCGGACGTCTAGCTCGGAAATTCCGAGATGTTTGGCGAATCGCGCGATTATTAGACTACTCTGTCTTGCAAATTCCTCTTCAAGTGAAATTTCAGGATAAACTCTTACTCTTTCTGGGGCGAGACCCTCTTTGCCACCATGAAGCGTCATAACGGGTTGGATTTTAGCTTAATTCGGGGCCCGCGTCAAGCCTTCCGAAATATTTTCCTTTAATGTACAATCGTCCATCTCCCAAATGCATTCTTGATTAATCCTTTGAGTTCCATCTCCGAAAGAATTATCGAAAGCTTACCGATTTTGAGATTCGTCAATTTGGAAATTTCATCAATCGTCCTCTCCTCATTCTCCAAAACCTCTAGAATCTTTGCCTCTTCATTTGATATTTTTAATTTTTGATATGTATTTTTGCTATTTGATATTTGCTTTTTGATATTGAGTGCTTCCAAAATATCCTCTCCCGACTGTACGAGGATCGCTCCCTGCTTCAACAATTTCAGAGTACCCTTTGACATTTGCGATGTAATTGGACCTGGGACTGCAAACACAGGCTTTCCTTGTTTAACTGCATGACCCGCGGTTATAAGCGACCCCGAGTCCTCTGCTGCCTCTGTTATTAGAACGGCCGAACTTATCCCTGCGATAATCCGATTACGGGCCGGAAAAGTTCCTTGATTGGCGGGCATTCCGAGCGGATATTCAGAGACTATTAAACCATTCGAATCAAGGATCTCCTCATATAATTTTTCATTTTCCCGTGGGTAAGGACAGTCTACTCCACATCCAAGGACCGCGATGGTCGATCCGCGGCTATCGATTGCGCTCTTATGTCCTATTCCGTCAACACCTAGAGCCATTCCGGATACTATCACAAAGCCCGATGAACAAAGTTCGCTAACCAAATTTTCCGTAACTTCTCTTCCGTACGAAGTGATTTTACGCGTACCCACAACGGCGATTATTTGAGGCCCGACTAACAATTTATGATTCCCTTTTGTGAACAATCCAATCGGCTGGCTTTCAATTTTTTTTAACCGTTCAGGATAATATTTATCGCCGAATGGAATAAATTCCACCCTTGCCCTTTTTAGCTTTCGTAAATATTCCTGAATGTCAAACTCTCTTCGAAACCCGTCAAATTTTGCAAAATTTGCCTTCCCAATACCTGCCTTTTTAAAATCTGACGAGCTACCCTTCCATGCATTTTGCGCCGATCCGAGCAATTTCAAAAGATTTTGGAATCCTTTTGGCCCAACTCCCGGCGACAGAGAAAAAGAGAGATAATAAATTTTCTCGTCCATGCAAATAGAATAGCACTTCTTAGGCATCGCCCTCAACTGACCCCTTGACATTCAGGAATAGTTGTTATAATATCGTTATAACATGATGCAAAAATTAATTACAGTTGGTAATTCAAAAGCATTAACTATTTCTAGGGATATTTTGAAACAAGTGGGGAACGTCGATATGGCGAAAGTTCAGTTCGAACCATCAAAAAAACGTCTTGTAGTTGATTTTAATCCACAGGAAGTTGTGGAGTCGGTAATCGATCCTGAAGTATATGCTATCGCAAAAAGCCTTTTAAAAAGATACGGAAAAGCTTTCGCAGAACTTGCAAAAAAATAAATCCTCTCCTCTTCTATGAAATACTTAACTGTTCAGGATGTTTTACTTCTTCACAACATGGCAATTGATGAATTTGGAGGGTCTCATGGCCTTCGCGATTTGGGTCTTCTTGAATCGGCAGTCGCACGTCCTCAGGCAACATTCGGAGGCAAAGATCTGTATCCTAATATTTTTCTTAAAGGAGCAGCACTAGTACATTCGCTTCTTTTAAATCATCAGTTCGTGGACGGAAATAAAAGGACAGCGATGCATTCCCTAATGACATTTTTGGAACTGAACGGATATAAATTCGTTGCAGAACAAAAAGAAGTTGTCAAGACCGCATTATGGATCGAAAATAAAAAACCCGAGATTGAGGAGATTGCTACGTGGATTAAAAAGCACACGAAGCGTTAAATGCAGTTAATAGTTTATTTTCTTTCGAAGTACTCCGTTAAAATTTTTTTTGCGATGGGGCCGGCGACAGATGAACCTTCCCCCCCGTTTTCTACCAAAACCGTCAAGACAATCTCAGGATCATAAAACGGCGCGAAAACCGTGATCCATGCGTGGGGGTCTTTTTCTTTGTCGGCTATCTCTGCGGTTCCGGTTTTGCAAGCAACTTGGATTCGAACAGTTCTTGCCGCACCGCTTGCCTCTTCTATAAAATCCTGGTTGTCAACTGGTAATCTTTCGTTCTTAACTTTAAAATCGAAAAAGGGCCAGGCCACACCGCCTGTTCCACAAGATTGCCTCATTCCTTCCCTAACTAAGTCGATATACTCTTTTTTTATAAAGTTTTGAGTTTTAGGTTTTGAGTTTTGAGTTTTAAGCAAATGCGGTTGATATAATTTGCCCCCGTTTGCAAAAACGACTGTCATAACATTAACCTGAAGGGGCGTCGTAAGAAGGTATCCCTGTCCTATTCCATAATTATAAGTATCGCCTAAATACCATTGTTCACCAACATACTCCTCTTTCCAAGAAGGGGAGGGAACCGTACCTTTTTCTTCTCCCGGTAAATCGATTCCAAATTTTGCCCCTAAACCAAAGTCTTTTGCGAAAGAGGAGATATTCTCAACCCCAGCACCCTCAGCCGCTCTATAAAAGAAAATATCATTCGAGCGTTTAATTGCGCTAACAACGTTAAGCGCGCCCTCAGTCTTTCCGTACTGCAGAAAATACCAGTTACCAAAGGAGAATTCCCCGACTCGCAAAATTCCCGTATCCACAATTTGGGTATCTTTTTTAATTGCCCCGCGCGATAAGGCCGCTACTGCTGTGATCAATTTAAATGTTGACCCCGGAGGATAAGTACCGGAGATTGCCCTATTTAAAAGCGGTTGATTCTCTGTGTCTTGAATAATACTTTCGACAGCTTCATAGTCACCAATCGGTTGATAATCGGCCAGGGAGAAAATATTTGGGTCAAAAGATGGTTTTGAATAGAGAGCAATTATGCTTCCACTGCCTGGATCGGACGCAATAACCGCACCGCGGTCAACATCAAGCATTGCGTCTTTGACCGAAAGCTGCAAATCCAAATCAAGAGTAGTATCAAGATTCTGACCTTGAGTGGCTTCTTGTTGTCCAAGAGATCTAATCTCTCGACCTTGTACGTCAACCTCTAAGAGCTCCTTACCGTTTTGACCATGGAGCATTTTTTCATATGTTTTTTCAAGCCCCGTTTTCCCAACATAGTCGGAAATAGCATAATTTGAGAATGTAGGAAGAATTACCTCATTTTCTGATATTTGACCTAAGAACCCCAAGACGTGCGCAAAAGCATCTTTGTACAAATACTCCCTTCGGACAGTACCATGGATCTGTTTCCCTTCCGATATTAATTTTAGCGCCTCTTCATGAGGAATAATTTTCTCTTCACCATTGCTGCCAATTTGAAATACCTGGCTATTTGAGACAAGGGGCTTTCCGTTTCTATCATAAATTATTCCGCGAGGAGCAGGAATTACTTTTGTTCTCGTTCGATTATTCTCAGAAAGATCCCTATAATAACTCCCTCTAATCATTTGCAAATAGAAAAGTCTTGCGACAATAACGCCCGTCATTAAGATTAAGAGAACCAAAGGAAATAGTCCTTTAAATTCACCAAAATTCAGATTTGTTCTCTCGAACTTTCGCCTGCTTTCAGGCTTTGACACATAGTCAAAGAACGCCGGTCCTATTTTAACCATAATAATCTCCCGCGCATAAAGTAATTTATTAGAATAGCCGCAACTCCAAAAACAACAATAAACAGTAAAGGACTTGTTTCATAAGAGAAAATTTTAGCGTATATGTATGTGCTTATAAATAGAATGACAAATGACGCGCGCCAATCTCTTATCTCAAAGGCTTTTTTATAAATGTCTATTATTAAAAAGGATACTAAAATGACAAGAGACGTTTGCCCTATTATCGAAACACTCAGGATATCTAGCAATAAACCCGCCGTTGTTGTAAAAATTACGGTTCGAACTTCTGGATAAAGGATATAGAAAACAAGAGAGATTAAAAAAACAACAGGAAATGGAATCAATGTTAATTCAAAAAAAAGAAAAGTAATTAAAATTGCTAAAAGCCAATTTTTTGATATCATTGAATTTACTTTAGAATTATGAAGACCATGTCTATCCTCGATGCATCAGTAATAGCTTCTACTTTTGCAGATTGATTTGGAAGACTTTCATTTTTATCTACTTCGGAAATTTTCCCGATTATAAAGTCCGGCGGAATTCCAAAACCTTCTTCATTTATTTCTCCGCGTGTTAAAAGCAGTTGACCGATGCTTATATTGTCATTAATCGAAACTTGATCAAATAAAATAAAATCTTCTACTCCGCGCGCTACTCCCAAAGCGTTTGTTTCGGAGGTTCTTGCGAGTGTCGAAAATTTTTCATTGTGGGTAAGACTAATTTTTGAATAATTCTCGGATACCGTTTCAACTTTTCCTAATAGATTACTTTTAACAACCGCTGCCATTCCTCGTTTTACGCCTGATTTTCCTCCTTGATCTATAATTAGCGCAGAGGGATTTGAAAAGCTTCCTAGCGATCCGAGAATTCTCGCCGGCAGGAGTGTAAATTCATGGGTTTCTTGCGTTTCAAATTGGTCGCGGAGGACCTGGTTGTCTCTTTTTACTCTTTCATAATCAACAATTTTTTGGCGCAATTTTTCATTTTCCTCCAAAAGTTCCTTATCTTTATTGTCTCCCTGAATTACTTTTGTTTGGTAGAGTAAACTTTTTGGGGGGCCTGCAATTTTTTGAGCTAAATTTGAAAGAATCGGGATCGATGTAATCTTGAAGATGAAAACTGAGAATGCAAATAACAATATAAGAAGTATCATTATAATGCTTCTTTTTTGCATATCACCTATTCTACGCCAGACACTTTTAAAAAACAATTATTTTTACCAAAAACTTTTGCTATAGTGTAAGCTTATTGAGCTGATGGTGAGTTCGAGTCTCGATCCGGAGTCTGCAGCGGCGTCTTCCCAAGCGCCACCAGAAGCTTCTGCTTCATCCCGTCCAAAACACTCCCCGCCAACTCGAAATCATCAGGTGTCATTTGTGAGGCGACTTGCAGACGATCAAGAAATCTCCGAGCAATCCTTTTTTCATCAACATCTATGCGATCGGACACAATATTGATTTTTGCATAGTTCCCATGGCTATCAAAAAGATAGAAAGTATAATAGGAATGTGGCGTACCTGGTTCCCGTCTTTCAAGTTCTTGAACCTGACTCATAGTAAGCCTATCAGTATGCGTCGGTACTTTTAAGCTAATATTATTATTTACAAATCCTTGAGTAATACGGGCAAGATTAGGATTGTCCCTCGACAGGGAGACTCCAACTTTACTTCTGGATAAATCTAAGGGATCCATTACATTCTCTACCCAACTATCTATTTACAACCCCTTTTCCCCCCACTGTGAAATATGAAATCCAGACGGCAATCTGGAGCGTGCCTTAGTACTATTAACTTTCCTTGCTATGGCGAGTATTTCTTCCTCTTCAGCCGCAAGTTTTTTCGCGGTTTCGCGGAACATTGCTTTCTGGGCCTCTTCGGGGGCGATTGGTTTCGGCGCCGAACCCGGAACGTAGTCTGGATCGGGTTCGGTGATTCTTGATTGGACTGGAGGCTTGTCGAAAATATGTTTCAGACTTCTTTCTGGCGGCCCCTGTGGCAGTTGCTGCTTTTCGCGATTTTCTCCGTCCGGCATATTACAATTTCAGCAGAAAGACTTAGTGTCTCTGGGAACGCTTGGTTGGAAACTTAGCAAGGAAGGTTAAAAATAACAATAAAACAATAAGCGCAAGTCCAACCCCAATGTTTATCCTTGAAAAAAGATCAGTTAAATCAATCATGTTGCCTCCAAAATATCTTCTACTCTGACTGCCGTAGCTAATGATACTATAGCAAAGAAGATAGATATCGTCAATACTGTTTGATCATGGACCGTAAATGTAGCAAGTAGCAATGCGGATCCAGCGTTAGTTAACAGCGCCGACATAACTTTCAATTGAGAGGTTCGAAGCTCGAATTCCATAAGCTTAGCTTAGAGAGAAAAATACCATGCTGTCAATAAGATTAAATTTTGGGTTTTGCAAACACAAGTGTGCGTTTCCATGCCGTACCGGGGGGCCATCCTTCGCTAAGGCTTCGGCGGGCGAGCTGTTTCCGTTGATAAAGCTATTCTCCCTTTGGCCGTGCGAATACCAACGTTCGTTTCCAGTCCGTACCTGGGGGCCAGCAGGTTTGAAGAATAATTTTTTCACCAAGTCCCAAGGCAGCGTCTATGTGTTCGACTTCTCGTGCCTCGGCTATCCTTTTATCATAAACCTCGTAATTGTATCTTTTACCTCGAAAGAAAAGATAAACATCGTCTCCGGGTTCAAGATCTTTCAATAAATAAAACACCGCGTTGTAACGTCCTATATTCCAGAAGTTATCCGCAGAATGCGCAAACAAAAAAGTCGTACCGCCAAGCCCGGGGAAAGCGGTACCTTTTGCATGAGCGATTGCTGATTTTAATACTTCAAGATATTCATTTTTATTCGTTGAATCAACATTTGCCTGAATCCGCTGACTTGCGCCAATCTTTGGGATGACTATTGAAAACTCCGTGTCCGGCGGAACCAGAATTTGTTCTTTTGTGTTTGCTAAAACCTCGCGGAATAAACTCGGGGCAGAAGGCGCAGTCTGACCTTCCTCTCTGTATCTACGAACCAATTTCCCAAGTTCCGTCTCATCTGATGCTTGAATATCGGAAGCCAATCTATAGTTAACGCCGCGAACATTTGCGATTCTCCACGAGGCCTCATAATATAATGCGGGACCAAACGTCGCTACAAAACCAAAGATGGTAAATAAAACCAAAAAATTGCCGATCGTTCTTAAAATCATAAACCGAACAAAATCCTTCTTGTTCACACCCCTTATTATATGACGCGCACATTTGACAAAGCAATTTCGCTCTTTTGACAGTAGATTTGTATCTAACTAGATTGGCCTCACGTGGTACTCGAAGAAGGTAAAATTACTTTTTCTTTGAAAGTAGCATAAAGAAGATAATCAATAGAAATGTGGTCAGGGACATCATGGGAATTGTGATATAGCCAAACTGAGCGAATTGTTTGGCGGCACAATTTGCAACTTCATCTGTACAAGGTAGAGGAATCGGCGACATCTGAAGTAGATAGTGATAAATTGCAATAGCCGCGCCTATTATCGACAGCGCAATTGCGTACCTTCGAACTCCGAAATCGTTTTTAAATGTCGCAATTCCAAGTAATAAAACCTGCGGATACATAAAAACCCTCTGAAACCAGCAGAGTTTACAGGGGATAAAGTGGGCAACTTCAGATAAAAAAAGACTCCCAAGAGTTGCGGCAACCGAGACCAGAAAAGCAAAGGCTAGGGAATTTGAAGACAGGAATTGAGTAAGTTTTTTTATCGGCTTGTTGCCTTTGGTCAATTTTCCGAAGAAAAAGATAATCACAAAAATTCCCAGAAAAACCTGAAAAATAAGCGTCAATGTTGCCAATCCATTAATAATTAGTGATATAGATTCTCTATTCATGCTTATAGAAAATAGTTATAGGAAAATGGAAATTAGTAATAGAAACTGGAAAGTGGAAAATAGCGAAAATAAAATCAAATTTCTAATATCTAATTTCCATTACCATTCTCTACTTTCTAAAAACCAATTTCTGTGTATATTACTTGAGCTCTTCGTCAATTAATTTCTTAAAGTCATCAACTGATCTTGGATTCTGTATTATTTTCCCGTTTAGGAAAAAGGTGGGTGTACCCGAGACCCCATTATTTATACCTTCATCCTGGTTTGCGCGGATTTTTTCTTCAAATTCTTTACTTGCTAGATCTTTTAGAAATTTTTCCTGCTCGAGTCTAAGCTCGGCGGCATACGAAATAAATCGCTCTTGGGCTTCTATCACGGGCACTCTTGCCCATTCATCTTGCCTCTCATATAAGATATCGTGCATCTCAAAAAATTTCCCTTGCGCCCCTGCCGCTTCTGCTGCCATTGCCGCGCCAAATGCATTTTTATGAGCAGAGGTTAATGGGAAATGTTTGAATATCAACCTAAAACTTCTATCTTTATAAGTGACTAAAAGTCCTTGAATCATCGGGTAATATGTTTTACACGCAGGACATTGAAAATCTCCAAACTCACTTAAGGTTACTTTGGCGGAAACTTCCCCTCTTACCCAACCGTTATCAGAAAGTGCTACCGGTTTTTGAGAACTTTGTTTTGCGAGAAAAATTAGAGACCCAAAAAACGCGATAAAAAGAAATGCACCCACTCCCAGCATTATCCACCTAATTGTATTTCGCGAGCCCGCTTGCTTCTCCTGGTCCAATTTCTCAAGACGGCGCAAATGCTTTAATTCGCGTTTTGTCAAAGGTGTACTTTGATCCATGAGAATTATCTTACCACAACTGTTCCTTCTTTTGCACTCTTGTCAACTTTTATGGCCACTTCGTCGCCTTTGCTCGCTTCGTTGATCGGTTTGTGATCAAGCTGCATGGAGGAAACTTGTTGCTCAAAAGAATCCTCGCCATGGGAAAATTTGACCTTGTCCCCCACTTTTAGCTTCTTGCCAAGCTTCACTACCGCAACCCCTATTCTATCGTAGTAATGAACAACTTTACCTATCTGATCATTCATATATTCTTCACCTCCTCTAATCTCATTGTCGGGGTGAGAGGAATTGAACCTCCTGCTTCGCGAACCCGAATCGCGCGGTCTACCGATGACCTACACC
>JACQKO010000049.1 GCA_016204525.1 Candidatus Levyibacteriota bacterium
ATGTATACCCCTAACTTCTCAATAAATAACAAGATTCTAAAAAATATTGGGGATATTGAGGCGGCAAAACAGATTATAGAACACGCGCCGCTTGTACCGTATTGGGAGAAAAAATTTCAAGATGAAGCGCTTGTTCGTACCACTCATTACGGAACACACATTGAAGGAAATGAATTAAGCCTTACTCAGGTGCAAAAGATATTGGACGGAGAAAAAGTGGTTGCGCGAGAGCGAGATGTCCAGGAAGTAATAAATTATAGAAAAGTTCTTGAATACATAGATCGTGTGTCTAACTCAAAAATAAATGAAGACACAATTCGTGAACTTCATAAAATAGTTGTTAAAAATGTTTTAGATGAGGGTAAAGCAGGAAATTACCGGGATAAAGAAGTTGTGATCAGGAACTCTATTACTGGGGACGTTGCTTTCAAGCCTCCAAAAGCAGTTGAAGCCCCATGGCAAATGAAGGAGCTTGTTATTTTTATAAATGAAGAGATTGAAATTCACCCAGTGCTAAAAGGAGGAATTGTGCATTACGAATTTGTTCGAATCCACCCATTTTTGGATGGCAACGGAAGAGTAGGGCGGGCTCTATCAATGTTAATGCTATACAAACTTGGATACGATATTCGTCAGTTTTTTTCTCTTGAAGAACACTTCGACCGAGACCCTGATCGGTATTATGAAGCCCTGCAATCGATTGGGAAAAATAATGGAGACCAAACTGAATGGCTTGTTTACTTTACAGAATGTCTGGCGGCGGAACTTTCCAAAATAAAAGATCGCATAGAAAATATTTCAATTGATTCGAACTTAAAAAAGAAACTCGGAGGGCCGGTAATGCTATCTGACAGACAATTAAAGATTATCGAATATATACAAGCTAATGGCTATATAGAAAATAGGGCCTATGATACTTTATTTCCTATGGTTTCCGAGGATACGGTTTTACGGGAAGTCCAGGACTTGGTTAAAAAAGGAATTCTTAAGAAGCAAGGCGTAACTAAGGGCGTGAAATATATAATGCAAAGGGAATAGTAAATAGAAAATAGTAAATAGAAAAAATACATATCAAATATAAAATATGAAATTTAAGGAATTGGCGGAATATTACGAGAGGTTGGAGGGGACGAGTAAGAGACTTGAGCTGATTGATATTCTGTCGAAACTTTTTAAAGAGTCGGACGCTGGAGAAATTGGGAGGATTTGTTATTTAATTCAGGGTAGGGTTGCTCCCTTTTATGAGCCGACGGAAATTGGAATGTCTGAGAATTTGGTTGCAATTGCTCTTGCACGGGCATTCGATTCTACTAAAGAAGAAGTTATTCGTTCGTACCGACATTTAGGAAACATGGGACTCGCAGCACTTGACCTTGCCAATAAGAAAAAAATTCGAGGGGAAAATTTATCGGTAAGTGAGGTGTTTGATCGTTTACATTCGATTGCTGAAACTTCGGGGGAAGGTTCGGTTGACCGAAAATTAACAACTCTTGCCGATCTTCTAAACGACTTAGATCCGGTTTCTGTAAAGCATGTCGCAAATATTCCGATTGGGACGCTTCGCCTTGGAATTGGGGATCCGACAGTTTTAGATGCACTTTCGATTGCCAAAATTGGCGATAAAAGCCTTCGTCCTATTCTTGAGGATGCATATAACAAAACAAGCGATCTTGGATTTACCGCCGAGACTTTCTACAAAAAAGGAGAACGTGGGATCCGCGAAATAAAATTAATTGTTGGGAAACCTATTCGTCCGGCTCTTGCCGAAAGATTGCCAAGCGCAGAGGAGGCAGTAAAGCGGTTGGGTGATAAATTTGCAGCCGAACCAAAATTTGACGGATTTCGTGTTCAGATCCACAAAAATGGCGATGAAGTTCATCTCTTTTCAAGAAATCTTGAAGACATGACACATGCATTTCCGGATATTGTAAGAGCGGCAAAGGAAGAACTAAACATGGAGTCCGCCATAATTGAGGGAGAAGCAATTGCGTATAATCCGGTAACTTCGGAATTCTTGCCGTTTCAGGAAACTTCAAAAAGGAGAAGGAAACATGAAGTTGAGGAGATGGCAAAGAAACTTCCGTTGGTTGTTTTTGTTTTCGACCTTTTGTATTTGAATGGTAAAGACATAACCGAGTTGCCTTATCTTAAGCGCCGAAAACATCTTGAAAAAATAATTCATAGGGAAAATTTAATAATCCGAAAAGCGGAAGAGCGAATTATGACATCCTCAAAAGAGATTCTTGAATTCTTTAATGAGGCCGTCTCTGAAGGCCTTGAGGGGTTGATGCTTAAAAAATTGGACAGCGCGTATAAAGCAGGAGGCCGTGGTTTCCACTGGATTAAATTCAAGAGAAGTCAGTCTGGAGAATTAACTGATACTGTTGATTGCGTCCTTTTAGGTGTGTTTCGTGGCCGAGGAAAAAGAACCGAGTTTGGCGTAGGGGGTCTTTTAGTTGGAGTTTATGATGAAAAGAAAGATGAGTTTGTAACAATCTCAAGGGTGGGTACGGGCTTGACAGATGAGGAGTTCCGGACAGTAAATAAACTGGCTGAGAAAAGCCGCGTTTCCCATAAGCCGGCGAGAGTGAATTCGAAAATCGAGCCAACATTTTGGGTAGAACCAAAAGAGGTTTTAGAGATTTACGCAGATGAAATAACAAAATCGCCAATTCACACCGCTGGAGAAGAGAATGGAATAGGATATGCGCTCAGGTTTCCTCGACTAGTCAAGTTTCGAGGCGCAGACAAGAGAGCTGAGGACGCAACCACAGTCTCTGAAATCAAGAAACTCTACAAGCAGCAATATAAGAAGAAAAACAGTTGACCCTTCGACGCGCTACACTTGCTCAGGGTCTGCGGCCCACTTTAGAAAAGTGGGCCTTGACAAGCAATTTGCAATAATGTTATAAAAATATAATCATGTTTGACGACAATCAAAACCAACAAACTCCTCCGGCAGGTCCCACAAATCCAATGCCAGGAGCACCAACACAGACCCCCCCTCCATCAGGGCCAACGTTTCCTCCCGGACCAATGGGCCCACCACCTCCAATGCCGCCGACGTCGCCACCAACACAAGAACCTCCACCTCCTCCTCCAACAGGCGGAACAGAAGAACCAACAGGCGGATCAACTCCTCCTCCAACAACTCCTACAGCGTAGTTGAAATTTGCAATTTCGAATCGCCAGTCTCCAGTTAATTGTTTAATTAATCAATTTATAAATTAATTGGAAATTGGCAATCGGAGACTAAAAGGAGAAGAGGTATTTTTCAAGCTCAATGCGTTGTTTATCTATGAATTTGATGCCTTCCTGTTCGAGGCGCCTTTTTTGTTCGTCTTTTCCGCCGAATGCGTATCCCGGAGCAAGCCTTCCGTTTCTATTAACAACTCTATGGCAGGGAGTTTTTGATCCATTAGGGTTTAGATGGAGAGCATAACCTACAACTCGTGGGGACATTGAAAGTTTTTTTGCGATCGCGCCATAAGTAGTAACTTTGCCCTTGGGGATTTGACGAACCAATTCGTATACTTTCGAAAACTGCCTAGACGAGCGATCCAACATATGCGACAATTAGATCACGAGCAAGTCTTCCCATAAAAACGAGCATCAAGAATCTTCTTAATGGGTAAAGTGCAAGCCCGGCAACTATTCCTATTGCGTCAAAAAAAGGGTTTGGTACAAATGCAAATAAGACAATTAAAATTGATCCATGTTTATGATGAACTATTCTGTAAAGCGAGGCCATAAAAGTGTGATCGCGAGGATGTATAATTTTTCTTGTGGAATGCCCAAAGATAAAACCAACGGACTCTCCAAGAGTTGATCCAGTTGATGAAGCAAGAGCTACCAATATCGGGTTGAATAAAGATCCACCAATGCCCGTGGCAACAATCCCGGGCGCAGGGAAGAAAAGAGTGGAGGATGAGGCAAAATTAAAGATAGCAACCCCTAAAATCCCAAGCGACTTCAACGCGTTAAGATCGAACCTGAAATATAAAGGGGAGAAGAGAAGGAGCGCAGAGAACAGGAAAAGAATCGCATAAAAAAGCTTACTCTCTAAAATTTTTGGTTTATTTTTTCTTCTCATATATTTCACTATGTCGCTCGTGTACGTTTCTCGAAGACCCACTCAGGCACTAATTCGATAAGTAAAGTTCTACCCCTTCGTTAAATGAAAGTCGCATATTCAGCTTATTCAAGAACATAGAGTTTATCTTTGGCGACTTTCAGTTGTCTTCTCAAAAGTACACTTGCGCCATTAAATTTCTATTATCTAGTTACTATTTCCTATTCCCTGCCTCCTTTAGTTGTTTCAGCTTCCACATGAACAACGCCCCTTTATTAGAAGAATATGTTTGTGCGTCCTTTACATATGATAACGCTTTTTCAAGAATAGAGCGATGTACGGTTTTTGCAAGTTTTATGTAGAGAGATTTATGTTTATAGTCGTTAAGCTCTTCAGATAAGTATATTCCAAACGCCTGAAACTCCCGGCTGATATATTTATCCTGAACAGGATTAAATTTCTTTAAAACATCAGAAACGCTCTGCACGAATTTATTATAACATCATTTTTCTTCTACTTTTGGGCCGCCAAAAGTAGCAAAAGCACACGGTGCGTGGCGCAACTACCTTTTTCGGCACCCACCGCTGTCTTCGGGCTTCGCCCTTGCAGCCGGGCTCCCTCGCTAGCGCTCAGTCCGCCCCCTGACGCGTTCGCTCTCAAAAATTTAACGCTCTTTGTTGCACATGCAGGAGGTTTTAAAACAATTCAAAAAGTAATGATATAATCATTGCACATGGAACTGGTGCTTGATCTTCATCTACATTCCCGGTTTTCGCGGGCGGTTTCGCAAAGAATGAACCTTCAAAATATGTATATATGGGGTAGGAAAAAGGGGATAAATATTTTATCGGTTGCTGATTTTACGCATCCAGTTTGGTTTAGGGAAGCGCGCGCCCTTGTTGAGGAGATAAATCCGGGAATTTATCGATTGCGCGAAAGATCGCAAGCCGAACAAGAACTTGGACCATTAATCCAAAAAGTTTTTTTGGGGCCATATTTTATGCTGTCGACCGAAGTTTCGTCGATTTACACTGCAAATGGTGTTCCTCATAGAATCCACAACCTAGTTTTTGCTCCTAATTTTGAAACTGCAGAAAAGATAAACACAACGTTATCTCGGATGGGATTCAATTTATCATCCGACGGCCGCCCAATTTTAGGATTGTCTTCGAAAAACTTAGCGCAAGTCTTATTCGAGATAGATAAAAAAATCACAATTATCCCATGTCACGCTTGGACCCCTTGGTTTTCCCTGTATGGTTCCCGATCGGGCTATGATCGAATAGCTGATTGTTTTGGAGAATATACCAAATACATCTTTGCTGTTGAGACAGGTTTATCTAGCGATCCCGCCATGAATTGGAGAATTAACGAATTAGATACGCGTTCAATTGTTTCATTTTCTGACGCGCATTCGCTTGAGAAAATGGGCCGAGAAGCAACCGTTCTTCAAAAGAAGAACGGAATTTCAAATACTACCAATTTCAAATCTCAAATTTCAAATGATGAAATTACGTACGATAATATTTTGAATGGGTTTGTAAGAGGAAAGGAAAGAATCTTTGAAATTGCGTATACGGTTGAATTTTATCCGGAGGAGGGCAAGTATCATTACACAGGACATCGCTTATGTAATGTTTCGTACTCTCCCGAAGAAGATAAGAATAAGGGAACGATGTGTCCTTCCTGTCACCGTCCGCTGACAGTTGGAGTAATGCATAGAGTTGAGGAGCTTGCGAATTTTCCCTCAGATAATTTTAAAATCAAAAATGATCAATTCGGAGTCACATGGATAGAGGATGTAAAACGAGTACGGCCGCCTTATGTCTCACTTGTGCCGCTTCTTGAAATTTTGTCAGAATGCTTGCATTCGGGGGTTGGTTCTATAACTGTTTTGACAATGTTTGATCGCCTGGTAAATCATTTTGGGTCAGAGCATGAGGTTTTGTTTCGTGTTCCAATTCCTGAGATTCGAAATACAGGAGGAGACCGAATTGCGCAAGGGATAGAAAGGGTTCGCGCGCGCAATATTAAGATAGTTCCCGGATATGACGGAGAGTATGGGAAGGTTACCATTTGGAATGAAGGCGAAGCACAAGAGAAAACACAACAGAAAAAGCAGTTAGGACTAGGATTCTAGAATACGAATGATATGCAAATGTAAATAATGCGAATTTATGCGAATAATTATTCGTAGGATTCGCACTAATTAAATTCGTAAATATTCGCATGAACAGACCTTGATTATTACTAGCGTTGGTTGATATAGTTAAACTATACTTAAGGATAGGAGGTGATAGATGTTATGGCACAGAATAATTCAGTAGATCAATTGATATCGCAAATGGGAGAATGGTTCTCTAAACTTCCTCCTTTGCCAGGAAATTGGCGTGATGTTATTGTCAATATAACTCCCTGGCTGGCATTAATTTTTGGAATTATCGGTGTACTGGGATCTCTTGCCGCAGTAGGAGTTTTGACATTCTTGGCACCCTTTGTGGTTTTGGGTGGAGGGATAGGTGTTGCATCAGGAGGAATAATTGGAGCTATTCTGGCATTAGTTGCGAGCGTTCTTTTAGTTCTGGCATTTCCCGGAACTAGAGATAGAAAAATGTCAGGATGGAAATTGCTTTTTTGGAGCGAGGCAGTTTCTGTTGTCTCCGGAGTTGTTGCTTTCTCGGCAGCTGGAATAGTAGGAGCACTAATTGGATTTTATATTTTATTCCAGATAAAATCGCACTATAAATAAGAACAATTGACAACTAACAGTTGACAATTGACTTAATGGCACAGATCATTAAGTTTTTATGTTTTTAAATAGGGAGGAAGCTGGAATTAGGCTCGCCTTGAAATTATCAAAGGAAAAAATTCCCCGAGGTTCAATTGTTGTGTCTATTCCCCGCGGAGGGGTTATCGTTGGAAAAACGATCTCAGAAATTCTTGGAATCCCACTCGATGTTTTAATAGTCAAAAAAATAGGAGCTCCTCAAAATCCTGAGCTTGCAATAGGAGCAACCGCTTCCAATGGGGTGGTTTATTGGGATGAAAAGTTGATAAAGTATCTTGA
>JACQKO010000042.1 GCA_016204525.1 Candidatus Levyibacteriota bacterium
AACAATAAAAAAATAATGGGAGAGCGAAAAAATTCGATTCTATCAAATATTTTGGGGATAATAATTACGGTAGTTATGTCCGCAGCCGCCTTTCTTCTCCTCTTCAGCCTCATTTTCTGGTAAACCCCGTTAGAGACTTCGTAGTTGCGCTGTGCGTCTCTAACGGGGTAAAATTAGCAAACTATGAGTGATTTGATTGAACGTGCGAAGATTATGCTTGAAAAATTAGATATCGAAGAGAAAAAAGCTCGAATAAGAACAATTGAAGCTAAATCCAGCGATCCTGATTTTTGGAAAGATACGCAATCTGCCTCGATCAGCATGAAGGAGATGGCGGGGCTCCAAAAAGAAATTGAAGATGCCGAAAAACTTAAGCAGTATATAGACTCAAACAACATAACAGGTTTGAGTTCGCTTATTTCTGAGATGGAGGTCTATTTTTACCTTTCTGGACCATACGATAAAAATAATGCGATTCTTTCGATTCACGCAGGGCAAGGCGGAGCAGATGCTATGGACTGGGTGGAAATGCTATTTCGAATGTATGCTCGGTACTTTGAAAGAAAAGATTTCAAATATAAAGTTTTAGATGAAACAGCGGGAGAAGAAGCAGGAATTAAAAGTGTTTCGCTTTCAGTCGAAGGACAATTCGCATATGGATATTTAAAAGGCGAACAAGGGACACATCGATTGGTTCGTCTTTCCCCCTTTAACGCAGATAAACTCCGCCATACGTCATTTGCGCTGGTTGAAGTCCTACCACAAGTCGAAACGTCTGGAATAGAAATAAAAGAAGATGATCTGGAATGGGGTTTTTACAGAGCATCTTCTCATGGAGGGCAGAACGTGCAGAAGGTATCGAGCGCTGTTCGTCTAGGGCATAAACCTACAGGCATTACTGTATCTTGTCAGACAGAAAGGTATCAGGCGCAAAATCGTGAGAATGCGCTAAAACTTTTGAAGGCAAAATTGTGGGCGCTTGAACAGGAAAAGAAATTCGAACAAGAAAAAGAATTAAAGGGTGTTTACCGCGCGCCATCTTGGGGCAACCAGATCCGGTCCTATGTATTACATCCGTACCAGATGGTAAAGGATCTTCGAACAGGCGCCAAAACAGGAAATACCCAGGCGGTTCTGGACGGCGACATTGATTTATTTATTGACGCCGAACTCAAGCGAAGCAGCTAGTGACTAGGGAATTGCGAAAATGGTTGAAATGTGGTTAACTAGTGGTTATGGAAAAGGACAACCTTGTTCATAATTTTAATGAGTCAGAAGCCACCCTTACTTCAACCCCTCGATCGAACTCGGGGCAAGAGGGCGTATTCCATAAAGGGCCAATAATTCTATTTTTGATTCTTGCCGTTTTGGGTGTTGGAACCGGATACTTATTGTCTCAGACTCAAGGCACTTCTTTAATTGGTAGTCCTTCATCGCCACTGTCAAAAGGCGGCGGTAGCGAAAAAGGCAAAACTTATGGGTCAACCGATGAGAAAACTTTTAAAGACAGCGTAGAAGGAACTCTTCGTGAAGGTGGGATAGACGGTGAGGGGGCGTACCATCTTGAAAGGCCGGGCGGTGAATCTCAAAACGTTTATCTGACATCATCAGTGCTTGATCTTGCTCAATTTATAGGAAAAAAAGTAAAAGTTTGGGGAGAAACACATACAGCCGAGAAAGCCGGTTGGCTCATGGATGTAGGCCGACTCCAGGTCCTGTAGCCATAAATAGTTAGAATAGCTAAATAGTTAACATGGTTTTATATTTATAACTAATTCGGATATAACTATTTTAACCATTCGACTATTATAGCTATTTTTCGTCATGATTGAGTTCAAAGATGTCACAAAAAAATACGCTGACGATCCTGTCCTTGACAAAGTAAGTTTTCAGATTGACAAAGGCAGTTTTGTATATCTTGTTGGGCCAACGGGGTCTGGTAAGACTACAGTTTTTAGACTGATTATTCGGGATATAATGCCCACAGAAGGCGTCATAACCCTTGGAGACTGGGATTTACTGTCCCTTCCACGCTCAAGAGTCCCTCATCTTCGTCGCCGAGTAGGGGTGGTTTTCCAGGATCTTAAGTTATTGATAGACAGAACTGTTGTCGAGAATGTAATGTTGCCGCTTGAATTTTCAGGAATGAGCGAGCAAGAAGCAAGGGAAAAGGCAGAGACGGTGCTTTCTGAAGTGGGTCTTGAAGGCAAGCTTGATAAATTCCCCCTGCAGTTATCAGGGGGCGAACGACAAAGAGTGGCAATAGCTCGCGCGCTTGTTTTTGAACCCGAGATAATACTTGCCGATGAGCCGACGGGTAATCTTGATCTTGAAACGTCTTTTCAAATCCTTGACCTTTTACAAACTATAAATAAAAAAGGAACAACTGTATTCATGGCAACGCATAATGATAAACTAATATCAGAGGCGACGAGGGTTATTATTCTTGAATCGGGGAAAATTATAGAGGACAAAAAGCCAGGGGAAAAATCCGAAAAGAAGAGAGACTTCCAAGATAAAGACCAATTAGAGGATAAGGGAGATAAAAGGCAAGAAACGGGAGAGAAAATAAAACTTGAAACATTAGCAAAAAAGTAGATGATTAGTACAGTTTCAAAATATGTAAGAAGGTCACCGTACCAGGCACTCTCTGCCGCTCTTATTATGGGTTTAACTTTTTTTGCGGTTACGGTTTTCTCAATTCTTACTATTCTTTCAATTCGCTTTATTTCCTATTTTGAAACCCGACCCCAACTTACAGTTTTCTTTAAAGATTCTGCAACGCGGGAGGAAATTCGGGATCTTGAGAAAAATCTTTCGGACACACAAAAAACTTCCTCTATTAAATACGTATCTAAGGAAGAAGCGCTTGCCATTTATCGCGAGCAGAATAAAAGTGACCCGATTTTACTTGATTTAGTTACGGCCGATATACTGCCTGCTTCAATTGAAGTCCAGGCGACTCAGGCAGAGCATCTCTCCGAATTAGCAGGAGTGGTACGCGGTTCACCACTGGTTGAAGAGGTTATATTTCAGAAAGATATTGTTGATACCTTAATTTCCTGGACAAATGCAGCAAGAAGGCTTGGAATTGCAGTTATTGCTATTCTTGTTACGGTTTCTGTCCTAGTGATAATTACAATAATTGGCATAAAAATTACGGTGAGACGTGAAGAGATAGAAACAATGAGACTTTTGGGTGCGACAAATTGGTTTATTCGCGCGCCGTTCTTGCTTGAGGGAGCCTTTTATGGAGTTGTGGGGTCGCTTATTGGTGGAAGTTTAGCAATTGGCCTATTCTATTATTTCTCTCCCTCCTTTGAGTCATTCCTGCGGGGAGTCGCTATTTTCCCCGTTTCGCCAATAATGATGCTTGAGCTCTTGGCTATTGAAGTTATTATCGCAAGCCTTCTTGGGATTTTCGCAAGCTATTTGGCAGTACTTCGATATCTGAAATAGAAAATGGTTATATGGTTATATGGTTAAATGGTTATATGGTTTGAAACTTTCTACATCAAAGGTTTTTCTTTTAATCCTTTCTTTAGCTTTAGGTTTCGCATTTGCAAGTATTGTTTTTGCGCAAACTGAAACCCCTACCCCTACTCCTTCCCCAACTCCTACCCCTGAATCTTCGTCATCAA
>JACQKO010000043.1 GCA_016204525.1 Candidatus Levyibacteriota bacterium
ACAGATATAAGACGCGACGCTAAACGAGTCTTTGAGCAAGTCCGCAATAAAAACGAAGTGGTTTTAGTGGTTAAAAATAAAGATCATCTTTCAGTAGTAATTTCTCCTGATCGGTTTCAATCTATTATTGAGGAGAACGAATCGCTCTGGGAAGAATTGACAATGACAAAATCTAAAAAACAAACTGCCAAAGAACCTTCTTATCCATTAAAAGATATTATAAGTGGAAAAGATTAAAGTTTTTGTTAAAAGATCGGCAGTTAAGAATTTAAGGAAATTCCCCAAACAAATTCAAAATAAAATTCAACAAGCTATCTTGAAATACCTAACAAATAGACCGGATATTGCAGACGGAAAACATATTAGAAAGCTTATTGATGGTTATCGCCTACGAGTTGGCGACTACCGAATCTTCTACTACATTGAAGCAAAAAAGGTAATAGTCACAGCAATTGAGCGGAGAACCTCGACTACGTATTAATGCTGCTGTGACCTGTTTTCGTCCGCCATAGCAGACTACAAACTCATAACTCCCTAAATAACGTCTACTACGCGAGGCACAAAAGTCTTATCTCCATTTGTAGTAATTCTCAATCCAGTGTATCTTCTTAATAACGAATAACCTATATATCGGTAATCTGCTACCCTCTCATGAATATTTGGATCTTCATCTGGAGTTACTGTCACAATGCTTGTGAGCAACGAAGCTCCTAGGAAGTCCAACCATTGGTCTGGTGTAAGTAGTCGTCTTCCGAAAAAATGATAAGACTTCCGCGTTTCTAAGATAAAACCCCCGCCGAACCTTGGAACGATAATTTGTCTTAATCGCTGGGCAGTCCTTTGAAGATTTTCATCAGATTTACTTAGTGCAAGATCCAAAAGCTCAAGGTGTCTCATGCTCCCATCAGTTAATCCAACAGGAGAACATATCGCTATATTCCATCTCTCTGGTAAGTCTTGTGCTCTGTGATTTAAGGCATCACCCTGTAGGAACGAATCCTTAGGTATTCTGAAGGCTTCTTCGGAGTCACCAGATTCTGTGTTGGGAATATAAAAATATGCACGAAACGATAAAGTATGTATGTGAGGATTTTGAGCGACTACTAATTTTGCGCAGTCAAGGGTGGTCAGACCAATGTATTTTTCCTTATACTCGGGGCTTACTCCTTGTTCTAACATTTGGAAAGTATTTTACTACCGGAAAAATTAAAAATCAACAAGAACGGCCTATAGTAGGGTAGTGGCAATAAATTGCTGACGGGTTGGAAAATAGAGAAATAAATTTACCGCCTTGGGGAGGGAATTGAATATTTTTACAATTCCGATCGGTTTCGAAGCAAAATATGCCAAATTCAGCCTCGCTCTCAGGTCACTCGTCCATGTCGTAAAAGTATTATTGTACGACATAGGTTGAATTCATTCCCTTCTGCTGTCGCAGAGCAGAATTACCTTATGGGTACATACCACGAGATGTGAACTATATTGGACAATTGTCGCAAGGTGATAGGTGATCTTTCGGTCGCTGTTGCCCCCTCGAGTCGCTGCTCCCTCAGGACGAATTATGAGTGTTAAATTTAGACTGCTAAATCAGTCTAAACTATCATTTTTAGCCTCAAGGCGATGTTCGCTTTTTTTTCATATGTCCCAAAATTCGTGCGTGGCTACGCACAAATCACGCACGATTTTTTAACTCGCACTGACGGAAGAGAAGGTTCAAAGCCAGACAACCCTCCATGTTGAACAAGCTAACTCATCGAACAGTAAACACGAACGTGGTCGAAGATTCAAAGCATGCTTGCACTGAAGCCCCCGCCATAGCGGGGGCGAACGTGAAAAGTCTCTACTGCTCGAGGGTCTAAAATTGAGGCTGTTTTGAGGCCGGTGAAAAGCGTCTCTGACGTGCGTAACAGTAAAGAAAAAGTTATCCACAAAATTATAGGATACTAAATATATCAAACCCTATCATGAGTTTTTACTGATTTATCAGTCCAAGTTGCTATTATCAGCCTCCACTACTCCACTTTATCGATAAGATAATTTGTAATAAATATTACAGTCCCCAATTGGAAAAGAAAGCCAATATAAGAATGGCCAAAAACCCTACCCAAACATATTCCCATAGAATGCCTTTGAAGAGCCTCTTCTCTACCCAGGCATGTGTAAGACCTGAATAGGCATAAAAAATTCCGGTTATGAAAATTGAATATATTGCCGCCGTTACTGGCCAAAGATTCAAGATAAAGGCCAACTGCACAAGCGCAATTGCAATCAGAAGAGATAATATGAGGGATTCACGAATAAACGTTTTTGATAAGCTATACACCCATAATGATTGGAAATTCAAGAGAAAAGAAGTTACCGATATAACAATTGGAGTAGCAAAAAACGGCAGTCTTAAAGAAAATGTAATATTTGTCAGCAAAAACAATACCACAATAGTTAGTACAAAAGAGACAATTCTTGCGCTCCGCAGTAAATTTATAGTTCTGATTGCAGATACGGCAAAAATATTCTGGGTTAAGAAAAGAGAATATAGCCCAAAAGCGTATAGCAAAACAATTGCTATACGAGTTAAGAATCTTGCCGGAATCAGCTGATAAAAAAGGACAAAAGATAAAGTAAATAAAAAGGGAAGAATTAATATTGGGTAATAAAATGTTCCACTAATATCGGAACGTAATGTCCAATAAAGCAAAATGACTCCGAGAAAACTTAAAAACAGAGAGGTGAGAACAAGATTCATTCCCGAAAGGTAAGTTGAAAACAGAACGCCAATCGACATGAAAAAAACTATAAAGACGAATTTTTGTCTTTTGGAGAGATTAAAAAATGGAATAAAACTTCGCATGCGCAAGATCCTTCGCTCGCCTCAGAGATCCTTCGCCCTGTTCTGCAGGGATCAGGATGGCCTAGTGTTAACACTAGGCCAAATTAGTATAAACTTTTTGAACATCATCATGTTCGGAAAGAACGTCAATTAGATTAAGGACTCGAACCTGGGTTTCCTGATTTTGCTCAACGAATGCTGTTGGTTCATAAATGAGTTCAGCATTAACAACCGCGAGCCCCTGTTTTTCTAACAAAGCTTTTCCCTGAGCGAAACTTTGTGGATCTATGTAATAAATTACGCGCTCAGCTTCTTCTTCCATATCTTCTACCCCCGCGTCAATTCCCTTTGATAATAGCTCATCAGATGACATTCCGTTTTTTTTGACTACTACTACACCCTTCTTTTTAAAAAGGTAAGAAACTGATCCGGGATTGCCAAGAGACCCCCCGTTTTTTTCAAAAACATTTTTGATCTCAGAAACAGTCCTCTGCTTATTATCGGTAACAGCCTCTACCATCATTGCTACTCCACCCGGCCCAAATCCTTCATACAAAAGCTCTTCTACTCTTCCCCCGCTAGCG
>JACQKO010000044.1 GCA_016204525.1 Candidatus Levyibacteriota bacterium
ATATTGGCTCTGAAATCAAAACTCGACCAGGGAAAGCTTACGATCGTCCCTTTGTCGATCTATCTTAAGGATGGAAACTTTAAATTAGAATTAGCCCTAGTTGAAAGCAAAAACAAGCGCGAGAAGCGCCGCGACCGCCGCCAAGAGACTATCGAACGCGTACAAGAGCGCGAGTTGAGAAACTATTAAATATATTTACTTTCATCATCTCCGTAGAGTTCTAATATTTGTTTAGCATAGACGATTAAATCTCTAGCCCTGGCGCCATTTGGTTGACCCTTTACCCATAGTTCTAAATTTTCATTTCGATTATCTTTTTTAATACCGTTTTTATGATGAACGTTTTCATTGGGTAAAAGATACCTACCTAAGCGTTTCTCCATAATTAATATATGCTCGAAAACAAGTCCGTTATTTTTAATGGCTCTTGGATGTTCTCTTTCTCTTATGTAGACGTACCCTTGATTTGTTATATAACGAAATGCTCCAAAATATTTTCCTTTATTTTTTTTATTATTACATGCTATACAACTTCTGGAATGTTGTTGGATTAATTTTCCACAAGTGCAGTGCTTGTTAAACCTTGCTTTGTATTCGTTTTCTCTACATGCGGGACACTTTATGTGCCTACTAGAAGGGGTAAAATTCTTCTGGCAGATGGGGCACTGTCTCACTATTCCAGTATATTATTTGTGGAGATATCTGTCAATAGGTGGAGATGGTGGGTATTGCTCCCACGTCCAGGATTGTCTAATCAAAAACATCTACAAGCTTATTTGATCTTTAATTGTCATTATACAAACTCCGATCAACAGGATTAAGTATAACCAAGATTTAAATTGTTCGAACAAAATCTAAATCAAAAGTTTTGTTTATATCCAAACTTTGTTTTTGCCCATACCTGATCGTTTGGAAAAATCGTGGCATGAACAGGTCTTAGTTATATGCGTACGCAAAATTTGCGCGCGCTAAACTTTGACCGCTAAGAAAGTTCTTAGCATTTGTTTTTGATACGTTTTTACGATTAGTATCATTATCGGCTTGCGGTTTTTAAAGAGCAATTCTGTCGATGCAATGCATCCCCGCGTGATTGCTATTGTAGCACAACTCTAGATCAAATTGCAAGCTCAGAGTTCCCTTGCGAAGGTGACGCCTAAGACTCGCTTCGAACCTTTTTGTTTCAGAACCTTGGCTGCTTCCTTAAGGGTAGCAAAGGTTGTGGCGACGTCATCTATTAAAATCGCCGAATTTGGAATTTTCGCGTTTTTCGCGATACCAAAAGCTCCTTGAACATTTTCGAGTCTTTCGCGTTTATTCAGCTTGTACTGTGGCTTTGTATCTTTAACACGAACTAAAACATTGGAATCTAGCTTTAGTTTAAAATATTTTGTGACATGACGTCCGATTATCTCCGCATGGTTATAGCCACGCTCACGAAGGCGCTTGGGACTTAATGGGATTGGAACAATAACCGGTTCGAATTTCCTGATAAAATTATAAAAGCTCTCATTTTGCGCTAACCCCTCATTCATAACCTCGCCTATTATTCCGGAAAGCCTCGAAACATAAGGTTTGTATTTAAATTGGCGAACCAGCTTTCGCGCAACAGAGTTATAAACAACCGCCGAAATTACTCCATCAATAGAATACTTGGTCTCAGTCTTACACTCCCAGTGCGTAAAGCCGTCAATCGAAGCCTTCAGGCAGGAAGGACACTGGGAAGACTCGTTATATCTTATCTTCGAAAAACAATCCGGACATAAAAAGTCTCCGAACTTTTTACAATTAATGCATTTTTTAGGAAAAATAAGATCAAGAAGAGACATTGTTCGATTGTTCCATTGTTGCATTGTTTTTAGGTAATTCTTCAAATGCGAAAGTAAATACTTCTTATTCTAACTATAGGTTGCCTACTTCCGGGTTTATCCAAAAATATCCACAAAACGCAATTTTTACTATGAGCTAATTGCTTTTCAAGCTGCTTGTGGCGCCATTTCTTGAGCGTCGAATTCCTTTTCACAATTCTTGCAAATACTACATGGCCCAACATCAATCCCTTTTGTATGACATACAACACAGTCTCCTGTGTGATAGTCCCACTTTTTATTATTATTTTCGTGATATTCCATGAGTGTTGAACCACAGCTTCCAGAAACGGGCGGGGGCGTTTTGTCTCCCAAATCATCGAATATACGCCGGGCGCTGACCGTATTTTGATTTGAAAGTGTATTATTACCAAAACCGGCTATAATTTCGTCCTTTATTCTTATAGTGTAATTCTCTATAGCATTGCGTGATTTTATTAATTCATCTTCGGAAGCATCACTTCGGACAAGATCAATATACCCGTCAATTAAAAATCCTACTCGCCCGCGAAGCCGCTCCATCCAGTCTATATTGAATTTTTCCTGTTCGCCCATAAACTCAAGTATGTCCTCTGGTGCTTGTATCTCGTCGTTTGGCGAAAAAGTAATAGGCTCTGCTAGAAAATCTGTGTCTTTTGCGAATTGTCGTGCGCGATCTGAAAAGTAAGACAAAGTTTGTCTGTGCGTCTCAAGCTTTGCTATGTTTCTATACGGAATAACTCTTATTCTCCTCCCTCTTGAAGGATCATTTATAACTTGCCCTACGAAGGTGAAGCTGTATAAGCCATATCCATCTTCGCGCGGGCCCGGAGGACTCACCCAAATAAAAAGGCTTTTGTTTGGAGAAGATAAGAGCTCCTGCTCTAATTTCTGAAAACCCAAACACTCTGCGACTTCACGTCTTGCGGAGAGTCCTTTTTGTTCACGTGATGTTATTGCACGTCGAAAAACATCCCTTATCGCGCCTGGCTCAGAGGACGCTAAATGTGTTTCTCCTATCAAATGGCCCTTCTCCTCTCTATAAAAGAACTCGTCGAACTTCACCCCTAGCCTATACTCTCCTAGATATCTTAAAATATTGTCCCTTATCCCATCTTCTCGTTTGCTGAAAACGTCTTCAGGTGCAAGTTCCAGCGGGATTGGCGCTTTGTAATTGTCCTTATCATAAACTACTGTATACGCTTCTGGTCTCATGATATCTCTCTCCCGACGAATTTCATTCGTGCGAGATCCCGACTGAAAATCCCGATGGTCGAAAACCATCGGGGATCCCGACTGAAAACTATCAGCGGGACTATCAGCGGGACCAAATGGTTTCTTTTTTCTTTTCGATCATGTTTGCAAAGCGCGCCGCTGCATAGAATACATCTGAGAGTCTATTTATATATTTCATTACTCTTTCGTCTATCTTCTCTTTTTTAGAAAGGCGAACTAAATTCCGCTCTGCCCTCCTGGCAACAGTCCTTGCCTGATGAAGAAAAGCCGCGGCCCTGCTTCCTCCCGGCAAAACAAAATTAAAGGTTGGAGGCAAGTGTTTCATCATGAAATCGATACTCTTCTCAAACTCCTCAGTTTTTTGAACCAAGTCGATATCTTCAATCGTATCGGGAAGATCGGCAAGATATGCTCCAATATAGAAAAGGTCGCTTTGGATACCAAGTAAAATTTTTTTGAGCTTATTCGCACCTTTTTTTGTTGGCAGATGAGCAACTGCAAGACCTATGACCGAATTTAATTCGTCTATCGTTCCGTATGTATCAACTCGCGCATCATACTTCCAAACCCTTTTACCTGAAAAAAGCGAAGTTTTACCTTTATCCCCTGTTTTTGTATAAATCGCCATAAAAAAACCTCCCGTGATCCCGAGAGGTCATCCTTTGTTAAGGGCCCTGCTCGGGGCATTTAAATATATATTTGTTTTCTGGATATAACAGTACCGGCAGTTCCGCCGACTTTCACGGCGATTTCCAAATATATACTTTTTAGTTTTTAGAAATTAGTTATTAGAAATTGGATATTGGTAATAGAAATTTGAAATTAGAAAATGGTATTTTATCTAACTTCTATTTTCTAGTTTCCATTACTGTTCTCTAATTTCCAAAAACCATTTTCCTATAATTCAACATTCCGAATATCCGCATGAATAGCATTTCTTGCAACCTTCTTCGTGGGCCAAAGTTGCTTCGCCACACGAGGGACAAAAATCAAACGCGCTGTGAGTTGACCCCGTTAGATTGTAATCCATATCTAACGGGGTTGATGCCGGTTCGATCTGTGTTGAAGATTCTGTCGAGATACTTAGTTGCTCGATAACAGCTGCCCTATCCTCACTTGAAATAATCGATTCTGGAACCGGGCCGTTCCCGCTATTTGCCCCATTGCTCTCTCGCGCGACGTTTTCTGCCATAGCGGAAATAGACTTCTGTTGGCCATTTGCCGCACCCCCATTGCCGTTCATTGCGCTATTTAAAGGAGGGGAAATGCGTTCTCCTGAGCGAAGATCACGCACTTCTCCGTTAACCGAAAATCCAAATTCCTCAGCCAAAACCTTGGCAACTGCGTCAGGTACTGAGCGCACTCGCTTTTCCCCAAATCCTATTGTCCTCATTCCTCCGATTCCTGAAAGTTGCGCGACAATTTGTCTTACACGCTCTCGGGCCGGAACCGGACTTTGAAGGCGAAGCGCCAAAGAAATCATACGGCCCAAAGCATCAGCCATAGCAGCAACATCAGAGCCCGACTTTCCGATTGTTATAAAGGCTTCAAAAGGATTCTCCTGACCATCTTTATTGATGGTGATAAAGGCGTCTCCAAGCGGAGTCTGGGTTTTGTAGGTTAAACCGTACATAACAGGCGGTCTTTTTGTAACGGGGGGGGCTTTAGCTTCAGGCTTTGGTATTTCTTCCGTCTTTTTATCATCGACCCGCTCGAGCACTCCAGCACGAGATCCCTCTCTCATATAGGCAATGCCTTTACAGCCAAGTTTATAGGCAAGCGTATAAAGTCTCTTTACGTCTTCTGGCGTATGGGTCTTTGGCGCATTAACCGTTTTTGAGATTGATGCATCTACGTATTTTTGAATTATTGCCTGAACTTGAACATGATCCTCTGGTGTTAAATCATTTGCCGAGACAAACCATGCTGGTTTTTCAATTTTTTTAGCTTCAAGATCTAACCTGTGTCTTGCGTACCATTTGTCGTATAGATGATGGCGGACTATATGCTCGCCGATACGATCCCTGCGAATAAATTCGTATTCATAAACAGGCTCGATTCCAGAGGTTGTATTAACAAGGAGAGAAGTTGAACCGGTAGGAGCCTGCATTAGAAGAATCGAATTTCTAATACCCTTCTTAATACCTGCTTGAATCTGATCGGGCAATTGCTGGATGAATTTCCCTTGTGAGTAAAGTTGTTTATCAAATTTGCCAAAAGAGCCTTTCTCTTGGGCTATTTCTACTGACGCAGAATATGCTTCATCGCGAATTATTTTATAGACGCGATCTATAAACTTAAGAGATGCGGGAGATCCATACCTCATGTGGAGCTTAATTAAGGTGTCTCCAAGACCCATTGTCCCAAGACCAATTCTTCTCTCTCCCTCATATTGAGTCTTTCTAATTCCTTCAAAAACATAAGGATCCATTTCAATAACATTGTCCTGGAATCGGACAGCGGCACGAGTTACTCGACGCAGCTCTTTAAAGTCAAACGTTCCCTTTTTATCAATGTTGTTACCCTTAACTAATGCTGACAAATTAATAGATCCTAGGTTACAAACGCCCCACGGGGGAAGTCCCTCTTCTCCGCAAGGATTTACGCAGTTAATCCGGTTCCAGTACCAGTTGTTGTGGAGCTTGTTGTAGCGTTCCATAAAGACTACCCCTGGTTC
>JACQKO010000039.1 GCA_016204525.1 Candidatus Levyibacteriota bacterium
AAAGGCAGGCGAACAATAGGTTGAATTGGACTACATCCTTGATTTTTTATAACAATAAGAACTGATATTGTATTTAATAATGCTATGACTCCAATAATTGCGACTGCTGCAATCGTTACGAAACCTAACGGCCCCTTTGCGAGCGCAATGGTTTTTCCTAAAATAGAGGCATGTTCTTGAGAGGAAATTTCTCCATCAGAACCTGCCTCCTCATAAAGCCCTTGAATCCGCTCAACTTCAGATCGCAAGTTTTTCCATGAAGAGAGGAGCGCAAGTATAGCCTTTTTTCTTTTCTTATCTTTATCTGTTTTTTCAGGCAGTGCCTCAAGTGTTAGGTCGATAGTTTCTATGTTCTCGAATTTTTGCAAGTTTTTAACTGCCGAGGAGATTTCAGAAAGTGCCTTATCTATCTTGGGATTTACCCCCGAAATTAAGGTTCTGATCCTTTCAAATTTTGCGAGGGTTGTAGTATCCTCTATCAAAAGGTCAAGAGCCGCCCTAGTCTTTTCTCGATTAATAGTAGGGGTATTCATACAGCAATTATACTCTAAAGTATTTTATTTTACTTCTTCTTTGAATTCTCGTAAAAGTTTTTTGATTTTGGGATCGATAATTACACGGCAATATCCTGCTTCGCGATTTTTTTCGTAATAATTCTGATGATAATCTTCTGCTTTATAAAAGTTCTCGAAAGGAACAATTTCTGTAATAATTTTATTCTGATAAATATGCTCATCGTCTATTCGTTCGCGAAGATTCTCCGCTGTTTCTTTTTGCCCGGAAGAATGATAGAAAATGACAGAGCGATACTGCGTACCAATATCATTCCCCTGACGATTTAATGTAGTAGGGTCGTGGAGATGAAAAAATATCTCAACTAATTTTTCGTAAGAAATTATTTTAGGGTCGAAAGTTATTTGTATTGCTTCAGCATGACCTGTTGAACCAGTCGAAACGTTTTCATAATCTGGATTATCCATTGCTCCTCCGGAATATCCCGATGTAACCGACGAGACTCCCTTAACTCTTTTGAAAATTGCTTCTGTGCACCAAAAACACCCGCCCGCCAACGTCGCCATTTCCATGTAATTATTATACTTGATACAAAATACCCGTTCGACTCAGTCAAGCAATGCTTGACTTCGGATAGGAATAGGCTTAATACTTATTTATGGGAGGTGAGAAAACTTGAAACAAAAAGATTATCTACAAATAACTGGACTTATATTTGGAATAATTGCTGTGCTACATGTATTGAGGATTATCCTTGGATGGACTGCTGAGATTGGAGGATACTCGGTGCCTTTTTGGGCGAGCTATGTCGCTATAGCCATTGCCGGATACCTTGCTTGGGCAAGCCAAAAACTCAAAAAATAACTCAAGAGATATTTCTAGATAAGGCTTTGTTGGTCGGAGGATTTTTGCTTTGTTCCCAAGTGCCTGTATGCCTCAGCGGTTGCAACTCTGCCGGATTTTGTTCTTTTAAGAAACCCGATCTGAAGAAGGTATGGCTCAACGATTTCCTCAATGGTACCTACATCTTCTGCCAGAGATGCGGCGATTGTTTCAACCCCAACCGGGCCACCGCCATGTTTTTCAATAATGCTTTTAAGATAGCGATGGTCCAAAGAGTCTAAGCCTAGCGAATCAACCTCAATCAGCCCCAATGCTTTCTCTGCCAAGTCGAATGAAATATCGCCTTCTCCATGAACTTGCGCAAAATCTCGGGCTCTTTTGAGTAATCGAAGCGCGATTCGAGGAGTTCCCCGAGCTCTTTTAGCAATCTCGGCAATCGATTTTTTATCAATCTTAACTTTCAACTTCCTTGCGGCTCTATCGATAATCTGTTCGAGGTCCTTTGGATTGTAGAATATCATCCGATGCACAACTCCAAAACGGTCGCGGAGAGGTCCAGACAGCATTCCGGCCCGGGTTGTCGCGCCAACAATAGTAAAGTGCGGAAGATCAAGACGGACAGTGCGAGCAGATGGCCCTTTGCCTATTATAATATCTAGGCAATATTCTTCCATTGCAGGGTACAAGGTCTCCTCGACAACTTTATTTAAGCGATGTATCTCGTCAATAAACAAAACATCACCGGGTTCTAAGTTCGTCAGGATCGAAGCAAGGTCTCCGGCCCTCTCAATCGCCGGGCCAGACGTTATGCGAATATTTGATCCCATTTCCTTAGCGATTAAATGAGACAAAGTGGTTTTGCCAAGCCCGGGCGGCCCATAAAGAAGCACATGTTCAAGAGGCTCTTTTCTTTTTTTGGCAGCGCTGATTCCTATCTTGATAGAGCGCTTGACCTGCTCTTGCCCCACAAAATCTCCCCACTCTGAAACTCTA
>JACQKO010000040.1 GCA_016204525.1 Candidatus Levyibacteriota bacterium
ATATTAAATATTAAAGATTAAATATAAAATATTCAATCCCCAACTAATCGCCAACTCTCCTCGCGAAGCCGGCATAGAGAATATTTAGATCCACTTCATCCACCTTGTTATCGTCATTCAGGTCTGCCTGAACTTTAGTTGTGCAAGTCTTTGCTCCGTAACAGGAGAGTAAAGCATTGTAATCGAGCAAATTAATCTCATTATCCTGTATGATGTCTCCTGGTACAAGTGCCGCCTCCGGGGCGTTGTATGTTTGACCCAAAATTATATTTTGTATTCCCGGAATGTTTTTCCACAAAGTGTTATCAAGCCTCACTTTTACCAAATATGATCCCGATATAAAGTTACTGCCAAGACCCACATTTCCCTTATACTTTCCTGTTGCCGGGTCGTAGTTAATAGTTGATTTTGTTAAATCAACCTGCTGGTTGCTTGAGTTTACAATCATTACCTCCACATTCCTTTGCGATCTTTTTGGATTATTATTTATGCCTGAGGCCGGATTTTGAGAAACACCGATCCCTGTCAGGGTTATGGATATGCCAATGTTGGTTGTGCCGGGAGGAATGCCGGTAGGAGTCGGGGTCGCGGTACGAGTTGGAGTTGGTGTGGGAAGAAAGCTAGTTGGTTTGGGAGTTGGAGTTGATGTTGGGCGCGGGGAAGAGGGACACCCACCAGGAAAAGATGAAATCAGTCCTGCTTCATACTGTAAAACAAGTGAGCTATCTACAGAGTTTACTCTTCCGTCGCCATTAACATCTCCCGCTATAAGTTGCGCCGGAGTAAATGTTATTAATCCAGCTTCCTTTTGTAAAATCAAGGCAGAGTCTACAGAATTTATTTTTCCATCCCCATTAACATCGCCACAGAGCGAAGAGGGAGGTACTGTTGGAGTTGGAGCACGAGTTGGAGTTGGTGTGGGAAGAAAGCTAGTTGGTTTGGGAGTTGGAGTTGATGGTGTTCCGGTAGATCTTATTCCAAACTTAAATGTACCAGGACTCGGCGGTACAGTTACTGAGGCAAAAGTATCGGTAGTTGCCCCGTAGCCGGAAGGCACTGTAAGAGCTACTTCGTGTTTCCCGCTTGCAACGTCTGTAAAATAGTAACCATTTCCATATTTTGTAGCAGTTGTACTACGATCCAGCTTAATTGTGGCAGCTCCGGAATAATCCGTCTCTCCGGAATCTTGCACCGCATTTCCATTATTGTCCTGGAATACAGTCCCGGAGATTACGTTTGTGTTACAACCGGGAAAAGTTGAAATTAGTCCTGCTTCATACTGGAGGATGAGACTTGAATCAATTGAGTTTATTTTTCCATCTTTGTTAACGTCTGAATTTGCCGCTATGATCTTGGTTATTGGGATTAGTCCTGCTTCATACTGAAGGATAAGACTTGAATCAATTGAGTTTATTTTCCCATCCCCGTTAACATCACCAAGTGAACCGCAACCAGGGATCAATGCTGGATTAGCAGCTGCGCGTTGTCTTATATCCTGCTGCTGTTTTACAAGAGTAACAGTAATAGGGATTGCAAGAACGAGGGCGCCGATAAAAAGTATTGCAGCGGTACGTTTATACGAAGCAAAAATAAATTCGAAGCCGGACTTTAAATTCTCCATAACGGGTGGAATCTTTATTTAGAATAGTAAATTAAAATACAATTGTCAAATATTGTATAATCTTTTCATGGTTCTTTCGGATCGCGATATTAAAAAGGCAATAGAAGAGGGGAAAATTGTTATTACTCCTGCACCCGATTTAAAACTTGCGCTTGGAACTTGCTCTATAGATCTACGATTAGGCCATACATTTCGCGTGTTTGAACATAGTAAGTACTCTTATATTGACCCTTTGAAAAAAGATTACAGCAATGAAATTACAAGAAAAGTGGTTATTAAAAAGGGCGGGGAATTTGTTATGCAACCGGGGGACTTTGTTCTGGCGATGACACTTGAGCAAGTAAAGCTGCCTTCAAACATGATGGGCAGACTTGAAGGGCGTTCGAGTCTTGGGCGGCTTGGAATTGTTGTGCATTCGACCGCATCGATTTTTGATCCTGGGTGGGATGGAAATTGCGTTTTAGAACTTGGGAATCTTGGCCGTATGGCAGTCAAACTTAGGGTTGGCATGAGGATTTGTGCCATGAGTTTTGAAGAACTATCAAGTCCGGCTGAGGTACCATATAATAAGAAAGGCGCGGGAAAGTATAGAATCCAAAAAGAACCAATGGAATCAAAATTCCACGAAGAAAAATGAAATATTCTGTTTCTTTTGAACTTGAATTTCGAAAACATAATTATCCCGGCAGGCTTATCGCGATTGAGGGGATTGACGGATCGGGCAAGACAACTCAAGTGCGCAAAGCTGTCGAAATACTAAAAGAAAAAGGGGTCGAGTCAGTTTATACAAAAGAGCCAACAGACGGGGAAATTGGCAAATTGATCCGCCGAATTTTAGTGGGTGAGAAAAAATTTGAACCAGCATCTTTTCAATATCTTTTCTCAGCAGACAGGGTAGAGCATCAGGAAGAAATATTTGAGTTGCTTAAAAAAGGGAAAATTGTAGTTTCGGATCGTTATTTCTGGTCATCAGTACCGTATGGCGCGCTTGATCGGGGAATAGA
>JACQKO010000052.1 GCA_016204525.1 Candidatus Levyibacteriota bacterium
ATATTTACTATTTGCTATTTAAGATTTAATATGAGGTTACCCAAAGCACTAGAAAAGGTGATTGAGAGTTTTGAGAAATTGCCGGGAATCGGTCCCAAGACCGCGCAGCGGCTTGCTTTTTATTTACTTCACGTTCCGCAGAGCGATCTTGATGAATTCGGGGAGAATTTAAGAAACCTCAAAAATCAAACTGTTCTTTGTTCAATCTGCTTTAACATTGGGGAATCCGACCCTTGTTTTATCTGTCAAGATCCGGCCCGAGATAATTCAACCATCTGTATTGTCGAAGATGCACTAGATTTACTTGCTATCGAACGAAGCGGAAAATATAAGGGAGCCTATCATGTGTTGCATGGCGTAATCGACCCACTTAATAGTATTGGCCCCGACGATATCTATCTTCCTCAGTTGCTTAGCCGAATCAGCGGTAATCAGCTAAAAATCCGCGAAATCATATTAGCGACTAATCCGACAATGGAGGGCGAGGCTACAGCTCTTTATATAGTTCGAGAACTTGGAAAGGGCAAAAAAGACTCAAATGGAGTAAGAATCACAAGAATCGGCCGGGGTTTACCAATAGGCTCAGACATTGAATACGCGGATGAAGTCACAATTGAACGCGCGCTTGAGGGCCGCCGCGAATACTAGAGCTAGATAATAGGGAAAATAGAAAAATCTATTTGGTCTCAAAGTAATTGAAGATGTCGCGGGAAAGTTCGGCGATGCGTTCGGCGGCGCCTTTGGGAGATCCACTTTCTGACAGTACCACTAAAAGAATTGGGTCTTTTCCAAAAATAATTCCTGCGTCATGTTTAAATCTACCCAGCTCTCCGGTTTTGTGAGCCACGTCAACATCACCAGGTAAATATTTGGGGATTCTGTCATCTATCCTTTGTCGACTTAAAAGATCCAGCATCCTTTTTGAGTATTCGCCGTCAACCATTGCGCCTTCGTATAGTTTTTCAAAGAAAGATGCGATATCCTGCGCAGTTGTTCGTGGAGGCTCTCCCAGTCTTGAAGAAGAAAACCCCTGCTCACGCATAAAAGCTGAAACATTTGAGTTTCTAATTTTTGAAACTAAAAGAAGCGCTGCGTAGTTGTGTGAGATCGTTATCATCTGTTCAATTGCGTCGGAAATTTTCATTGTAACGGTCCCTTCTGTTAATTCTGCCGAATCGCTTGCGATATCAAAAATTTCATTTAAGTCTTTAACGTCACGATTTATAATTTCATCACGATTTAGTTTCCCCTCTTTAATTTGCTTATAGGCAGCTCCCAATACCCACAACTTATAGAGACTTGCGGGTTCATATGTCCTTTTTTCGTTTTGAGAAAAATATTCACCGGTTCTAAGATTTTTGATTATAACTGCGTAAGTGCCTCGTGTTCCATGAAGCGAAGAATCTACAACCTCTTTAAGAGAATTATCGGTGAAGCCGGCCAATAAATTTCTTGTTTCCTGAAGACCCTGCGCTAATGGAGATATGATATCCTGAAATTTTCGCTGTTGAGGGAAGAAATAAAAAAGAGCAAAGGAAAATATTGTTGCACCAAATATAATAAGAAGAAAATCTTTACCCCGTAACATTTACATCGAATTATACCTCAATCAGTAAAACAGTAAAACGGTGCAACAGTAGATCAGTATTATATTAGAAAATAGTTATTGGAAAATGGAAATTAGTAATGGAAATTTGAAAATAGAAAATAGCTAAGAAAACCAATTTCTAATATCTAATTTCCATAACCATTATCAAATTTCCTACAACCAATTTCTCATAGCTTGGTGGGGTTAATTCGTAATATTTTATCGTCGCCAGATCGGGGGTTGCCGCGGCCATCCCGGTTACTGGTTGTAACGTAGAGCAGATTGTCAGGTCCAGCAACTACGTCTCTAAGCCTCCCATATTCGTTTTTGAAATGCTCACCCAGTCTTTTTTCATTGATTTTGTATTCATAGAGTGCTGATCCGCGAAGCCCTGTAAAAAATATTGAGCCGTTGAGGAATGCAGCTCCTCCGGGAGCCCAGGTTTGATTTCCGCTTTGAGTTACCGGCGAGACCATGCCGGTTCTTGTTTGATCTCCGCGAATTTCAGGCCATCCGTAGTTTTTGCCAGGCATGATCAGATTTAATTCATCGGTCGCACTTGAGCCGTGCTCGGTTTCCCAAAGCCGATTACTATCATCCCATGTGATTCCTTGAGGATTTCTGTGACCGTATGAATAAATTCGCGTTGCGAATGAATTACCGGGGACAGGATCTCCATCGCGAGTAACGCGAAGTATTTTCCCGGCGAGCGAATCTCGATCCTGCGCTAAAGATGGTTCCTGTGCATCTCCGGTTGTAATGTACAAAAAGTTATCGGGACCAAATTTTATTCTTCCCCCGTCGTGATTCGACGCTCCCGGAATGCGATCAACGATTATTTTATCTTCGCGCAAGTTATTGTTTTCGAATTTATATCGAGCAACTCGATTAAGCGTATTATTGCCATCATCAGAATATGTATAGTAAAGGTAAATGTAGCTGTATGAATCAAATTCAGGGTCAACTGCAACTCCGTGTAATCCGCTTTCGCTTACAGTGCGAACATTAATATTTGCTATTTGCGATACTTGCCCATTTTTATCAATTACCGAAACACGTCCCGGCCTTTCCGTGACTAACATTCGGCCATCGGGAAGAAAATCCATCGCCCAAGGAACCTCAAGGTTTTCAGCAAACATTGAAATCGCCGGCGTCTGCTCACTTATTGGGCCGGTCGTCTTTATATCTTGAGGTTTTTGTGGCCTTGCAAAATCAGTAGTTGAAAGAATCGCCAGTGCCACAATTAGAAGAACACCAACACCGACTATTATTTTAGTCATGGTTTTGATATTATAGCATCATTCTAAAAAGGACCCGCCTACGCCAAGGCTTCGGCGGTTTTAAGAATCTCTAATGCTCACAAAGCTCGCAAAGAGATTCTAAAAGGGGGTGAGATATCATGAGTAGAAACTTAATAATCGCAGCAGTTGCGATAATTGTTGTGATCGGTGGAGTAGTGTTATTGGTAGGGCAACAGAGTAATCAAGGCGCGATATCAGCACCAACGCCAACAGAAGCGGTTCAAGAACAGCCTTCTCCTACAGAGGTATTGCAAAATGAGGAAGGCGCGACGGAAGAAGGCACAATGACGGAGAAGATAAACGTTGAGATCAAAAATTTTGCTTTTGGCCCAAAAACTCTGACAGTCAAAAAAGGGACAACTATTGTATGGACGAATCAGGATTCGGTCGGTCATACAGCAACGTCTGATGATGGGAACTTTGATACAGGATTGTTGGAAAAAGGAGAGTCAAAATCTGTTACTTTTGATGAGGCCGGGACTTTTACCTATCACTGTACGCCTCACCCGTACATGAAGGCGACAATTGTCGTAGAGTAGCCGCCGGCCAATCCGCTAATATTAACAAAAATTGACAGGATTGGCTATCCGGAGGTTATTTTTTGTTCGCCCGCCGTGACTTTTTCCCAAACACGGTAAACACGAGTACAAGGGCTATTACTCCTAGAAAAAATGCAATTTGAGCCTGCGTAATTGTTGGTGTTAAATCTATCATAACTCTTCGAGGCTTTCTTCGACTTTAACTGCAAGCCTCCAACATACTATAGCAGCGACCAGATTCATTGTCAATGTCCCAGCGTCTCTTGTTCCGAACATTGCAATGAGCCAAACAACTACAAAATTTCCGAAGATATTAGATAAAACTCTAAGTTTTGGTCGGCTTAAATTCAGCTCTAACATAATACAACAATAGCAATTATAATTAAAATTTACAATGGGCTGTCTTGACAATATTGGAAGGGTGATGTATGATTAAACATATGTTTGATCGTTCATATGTTCTTACTCACGAAGGACACCCGCATTTTATAGCGAATTCGAAAATGTCCTATCTTGCAAAATACATTCGCTCGCAAATCGATGAGAGAGATTTCGAAA
>JACQKO010000045.1 GCA_016204525.1 Candidatus Levyibacteriota bacterium
AATATTAAATATTTTTTATTTAGCAATCTATTTCCCGAATCTTCGCTGTCGCTTTGCAAATTCTGAAATAGCCCTGTCTATGTCAGACGGCTTAAGATCCGGAAAGTGTTTATCAAAGAAAATATACTCGGCATAAGCTGCTTGCCAAATCATTAATCCTGAGGTTCGCATTTCTCCGCTTGTCCTAATTATTAAATCCGGATCAGGGTAGGGTTGACCGGCAGTATCCAAAAACTGGGCAAAATTACTTTCCTCCAAATTCTGAATTATGAATTCTGAATTATGAATTCTTTTTATTGCGCGAAGTATTTCGTCTCGCCCGCCGTAATCCAGCGCAAGATTAAGAATATGCTTGGCGTTGTCATGAGTTTTTTGTTCGACATTCTCAATTTTCTTGAGAAGAGACTTTGGGATCCTATCTTTTCGTCCCAGGTGAATGATTCTAACATTATCTTTCAGAGCTTCGGAAAGAAATTTATCTAGCATTTTTTCATAAAGACGCATAAGATAAGAAACTTCTTCCTGAGTTCGGTTAAAGTTTTCAGTTGAAAATGCCCAGACAGTGAGAGTATGAATGCCAAGTGATCTAATATATCTTGCAATTTTAACTCCAACGTCAAAACCCTTCCTGTGTCCTTCAAAAGTAGGAAGCCCCTGTTCGCGTGCCCAACGCCTGTTTCCGTCCGGAATAATCGCAATGTGATTGGGAAGTGGTTTTTTCACTTGGATACATATTCTAGCAAATATATACGACTAGTCAAATCAGTCCGCGGAGCCTGTTCTATGCGCCCTATTCTTGCGTCAAGACTCGCATTGATGTATAATTGATAAATCTTAACACATTCGGCTTAATGTTCTGTCCCGCTTTAGGGAGACACCGAATGGAGGGACCGGAAGAACATTATGAAGGAAGTAACACTTGAAGAGCTACTTGAAGCGGGTTGTCATTTTGGACATCAGGTAAACAGGAGAAATCCAAAAGCAGACGTCTTTATTTTTGAGAGTCGTTCTAATATCCACATTATTAATCTTGAGAAAACCCGCGAAGGGTTAATTGCCGCGGGTAAATATCTTTTGGACTTATCTTCAAAAAGCGGATACGTTGTTTTTGTAGGCACAAAGCGCCAGGCAAAAGAAATCGTACACGAAGATGTTGAGCGCGCCAGGAAGGCGGGCAGCAAAGGAATATTCTACGTTACCTCGCGTTGGGTTGGAGGAACATTAACCAATTTTTCCGAGGTCTCAAAAAATTTTAAACGCCTTTCGCAATTAAATGAATTTATACAAAATCCGCAACAAGAATATACAAAGCGAGAAATTGTCTTGTTTACTCGGGAGAGTGATAAACTCGCGAATCTTTATGAGGGTATTGCCGATATGGAGAGAATTCCGGATGCGTTGGTAATAATTGGCACGCAGCTTGAGACTACGGCAGTTAGAGAAGCAATAAAAAACAATGTAACGACGGTTGGGATTGTTGACACAAATGCCGACCCAACGATTATCGATTATCCGATTCCCGCCAATGACGACGCAGTTGGATCAATTAAACTCATCACAAGTTATCTCGTTGACGCTTGGATCGAAGGGAGCAAGAAAACCGAGAAGCCTGCAACCACTGAAGCCACTGAGAAGAAATCTGTAGTAAAATCAAAGAGTGGCAGTAAATAACCATTATTTATATAGTGATATAACAGATAGAGTTATTAAAGCCGCTACCAAAGTGCATAGAACGTTAGGTCCGGGTCTTGTAGAGAAACTTTATCAAAGAGCCCTTAAAGTTGAATTTACTAATAATGGAATTAGCGCTCAAAGAGAAAAACAAATTTACATGCAGTACGAAGGGCATAATATAGGATTCGATAAAGTCGACTTTGACGTGGATGATAAGGTACTTGTAGAATTGAAATCAGTTTCAGAATTAAACAAGATTCATCAAGCCCAAATGATTTCGTATCTTAAATCATCCAAGAGGAGGGTTGGGTTGATAATAAATTTTGCGAACATTAAGCTAGAAATTAAACGAGTTATTGTTTGAAACAGTGTTAGACAGTGGTTGCAAGGAAAACACATGAATATTGATATCAATTTAATAAAACAATTACGTGATCGGACTTCTGCAGGGGTGGCGGATATTCGTTCGGCGCTTGAAGAGGCAAAAGGCGATTTAAAAAAGGCTGAGGAGATTCTAAAAAAGAAAGGATTCGAACGTGCTTCCAAAAAGGCGGATCGGGCAACCCGCGCGGGTCTTATCGAAGCCTATGTTCATCAGGGAAGAGTAGGGGCTCTTGTTGAAGTTGCGTGTGAGACGGATTTTGTTGCAAGGACAGATGAATTTAAAACCTTAACACATGAGATTGCAATGCAAGTTGCATCTATGAATCCCAAGGATAGTTCAGCGTTACTTTCGCAAGAATATATACGAGATCCTTCAAAGACAATTGGGGATTTAATAAAAGAAGCAATCGCAAAACTGGGCGAAAATATAATTGTTGGGAGATTTTCAAGATTTGAACTTGGGAAATAGGTTTCATTTTCTTTTTTGATCCTCTATAATCCTTATAATGTTTATAACAATTATAGCTTTCATCGTTGTACTTTCAATTTTAGTTCTGATTCATGAACTTGGTCATTTCCTTACCGCTAAGAAGTTTGGGATAAAAGTTGAGGAGTTTGGTTTTGGATTTCCGCCGCGAGTATTTGGGAAAAGAATTGGCGAAACACTTTACTCCATTAATCTTCTGCCGATTGGCGGCTTTGTCAAGCTCTATGGAGAAGATCAGGCAGGCGGCGGCAGCATTCGACGAACCAAAAGCCACCCATTCGACAAGCTCAGGGCAAGCAAGCTAACAGCTAACAGCCAACAGCTAAAACGTGCTTTCTTTGCTCGCCCTGCGTGGCAGCGGGCAACAATAGTTTTGGCCGGAGTGATCATGAACTTTTTGCTCGCAGTCGTTCTAATCTCTTATCTTTTTTCAGCTCATGGAGTAGCGATCCCAACAGAAAATATTCGCGTAGTTGAAATAGCTCAAAATTCGCCCGCCGCGGCCGCAGGGATTCAAAAAGGAGACGAAATTATAACGATTGACGGCAAAAGAATTACACAAACACCGGACTTTGCAAAAATCGCAAAGGCAAAAGCAGGCCAACCAATCAAATTGGAACTTTTGCGCAAGGGAAAGGAATTTCTAGTTTCGATTACTCCTCGAAAAGAAGTTCCCGAAGGCCAGGGCCCAATAGGCGTTGCGATTTCAAATATCGAAGTTAAAAAGTACCCATGGTATTCGGCGCCTTTTTTTGGAACTCTTGAGGCCTTTAAGTTTTCATTCATGATTTTACAGGGACTTTCTGAGATGGTTATTAATCTTGTGCTTTATGGAAAGAGCCCAACCGGCATTGCCGGACCGGTTGGAGTAGCACAGCTAACAGGACAGGCAGTGTCGTATGGTATTGTTGCAACTTTATGGTTTGTTTCTCTTCTGTCTTTAAACCTTGCCGTTGTTAATGTTTTACCGATTCCGGCGCTTGACGGCGGCCGTCTGTTTTTCATATTGATTGAACTTGTAACCGGCAAAAAGATTAGCCCGCGCCATGAGGCAATGGCTCACGCAATAGGCCTTGCGGTATTGCTTGCTCTAATATTGTTTATAACCTTTTTCGACATAGCTCGCGTTTTGTCCGGCCAAACCCTACTGCCCAAAATGTAACTCTTGACATTGGAAATCTTGGTGTTATTATATTGTCATATGGCTCCAATCGGAAGCTTTTCCCCAAGGGATGTAAACTTTTATAACGAATTAGTGCCTACTGTTAATAAAGCTCTATCAAAAAGAAGAATCCTAAGAAGAGCTGCCGGCGAGGATGAGCAAACGATTGAACAATATATAGTTTATGCAATAGGCAGAGACAAATCCAGCGCAGAAGCCTTTGTTTTAATAGGTAATAGTGCTTCAAGAGCGAGCAGTGTTCGTAACTTGGGTAAAGACATTCGGCCTCACCTACTAATAGGTTCGGCTGATATTATAAATGATGTAAAAGCAGAAATAAGCAATATGCGTTTAAATCCCCAACAGCAACAATCTCAATAATACCTCTATAAATTATTATATTTCAAAACCTATGATATTATATAATTGGGTCCGTGGACTAGTCCACGGACCAAGGCGATGAGGAGATATAGAAGGCTTACAAAAGAGGACATATACGAAGCATTGAATAAAGTTAGAGACGCATTTCTAGCGGCAAAAGATGCTGAACAAGTGAATGAAATAATTAATTCTATATTGACAACAGAAGAAAAGCTGAAGATTGGGCGAAGGGTGCTTGTATCAGAATATCTTAAAGTAGATTCGTTAACTGTACGTGATGTCTGCAACATGCTTAAAGTTGGCAGATCGACAATCCAGTTTGTAAGTCGCCGAAAAGCGATGCATCCGAAAGGCTTCGAATTAATAAGCGCGAGAACTGACAAGGTAGAATCCGAATACCAAAAGAAAAAATTTAGAGAGGTTGGGGGTTCGCAACTGGTCTTTAAAAGAACAGAATACACAGGTTTCACGCGAAAAGATGTAAAAAGGTAGTTTATCTTTTTCGGTACCATGGACTAGTCGACGGTACCAAATTATTTGTACAGATGATTATTGTGTATTGGGATGGTTTTTGATATTCTTGTTTTCAGTTGTTTATTATGGAAAATATTGTTTTGCAAGTAAGATCTAAAATGCAGAAAGCGCTGGAGGTTTTGAGGGAGGATTTTGCGACGGTGAGAACTGGGAAAGCGTCGCCCTCGCTTGTCGAGAACATAGTCATAAAT
>JACQKO010000051.1 GCA_016204525.1 Candidatus Levyibacteriota bacterium
GCTGTTATATGGGTGCTCTGCCCCTGAGAAAACATATAACCTTTTTAACATCGGGGCCCTTAACTTATTTTTTGGTAGCATCCCCGATACTGCATGTCGAATTATTTCCTCGGGCTTGCGTTGACGCAATTCTTTAACAGTAATTTTTCGCAATCCTCCCGGATAACCAGAATATCTCGTATAAACTTTATCTGTCTCTTTTTTACCGCTAACCGCAACATCTTGCGCATTAATCACCACTACATAATCACCGCAATCTAAATTCTTTGTAAAATAAGGTTTTCCTTTACCCATCAGAAATTTGGCAATTTCCGTTGCTGTTCTTCCCAAAATTCTCCCCTTGACATCTATTAAGTGCCATTCTCTCTTTATCTCGCTTGCTTTTGTCGGTAACGTCATTTGAGTTATCATGTCTACTTATTTCTCTTTCTTGCAACCACTGTCTTGCTCTGTTTTCTAGCTGTTTTAGCACTAGTCTTTTCAGTGGCTTCAGTGGTTGCAGGCTTTGCCACCTTTCTCTTCGGCTCCCTAAACGAGACTGGCAGGACTTCCTCAACCCAACTCATTAAAACCATTCTTGCTCCATCTTTTAATCTTGGCCCCATTTTTACTATCCTTATATAGCCTCCGGGGCGGGTTGCAAACTTTGGAGCTATCTCTAAAATTATCCTTTCAACAACTCGCTCATTCGATAACCTTGACACAAGAAGATTTCTGGCGTCTTCTCCTTTACTTTTAGCAAGCGTCACCATTTTTTCAAGTTCACCCTTTATTGACTTTGCTTTTGCCTCTGTTGTTTTAATCTTGCCATATAATACCAAGGACCCCATTAGGCTTCTGAATAAAGCTTTTCTTTGATTTCTGTCTCTTTTTAATCGTCTGCCAAAAATTCTTTTCCGCATATGTTAAGACTGTCAGATTCTTCGCCTATAGGCTCAGAATGACAAACTGATAAAAAATTCTTTTCCGCATAGGGGTAGGGGTTATAAATTTAGCGAGACTCCTCGTGCTCTTAGATTGTCTTCTATAATCGAGATGGATTTTGCGCCAAGATTACGATAGCTCATAAGATCTTTCTTGGGAGTATTAAGCATGTCCGAAATTGTTTCAATCCCTGCATTTCTTAATGAATTATAAATTCTAGTTGGGAGATCAAGCTCCTCAATCGTCATCGAAAGTACCTCTTCAGAAACTTGAGGCATTGAGCCTGTAGTTTTATCGGCGGACTGCATCTGGCTTGGTTCATAAATTTGGTGGAAATAAGAAACCAATATTTTACTTGCCTCATCAATCGCGTCTTTTGCCTCTATAGTTCCATCCGTCCAAATTTCAAGAATTAACTTATCAAAATTTGTTTGTCTTCCAACACGAGTCTGCTCAACTTTATAATTTACGCGCAAGACCGGTGAAAAAATTGCATCTATTGGAATAATGCCAACAGTCGAAATTCTTCTGTCTTCAGAGAGCGAATATCCTGTTCCTCGCTCAACTGTCATCTCTATATTGATTTTTGATTTCTTGTCCGCAAGCGCTCCAAGATAATGGCCGGGGTCTACAATTTCAACGCCGTCCGATACCTCGATTTGGGAAGCCTTAATTTCTCCCGGGCCGCTGGAAGAAAGGGTCATATTTGCTTCATCTTTTCCCTCAGCGAGTTTTACCCGAAGAGTCTTGATATTAAGAACCAGCTCAATAATATCTTCTTTGAGACCTGGCAATGTGGTGAATAAATGACGTACTCCATCAATTTTAACAGACGTTACGGCAGCACCCTCAATAGATGTTAAAAGAACGCGTCTTAGTGCTACACCCAAAGTGTGCCCAAAACCAGGTTCAAGTGGCTCAACCACAAATTTTGAGTATCCTTTTTCCGCGGTCACTTCAATTGTTTTGAATGATAAATCCATACTTTTTGCCAAAAAGACATTTTACCATTACCTCGAGTAAAATTCAATAACAAGCTGGTAATTTACAGGGTTCGAAACATCGGTGCGTGTTGGATTTCTTAAAACCTTCCCTTTAAAGTCACTTCTTTCGAGATAGTCCGGCATGGGAAGGTTTTCTATTCTTTCTTTTATATCATCTTTCATAAATTTTGGGGAAAGCGCAACTACATCTCCGGCGCGCACTGTAAAAGACGGAATATTAACTCTTTTCCCATTCACTAAAACATGCCTATGTGTTACCATCTGTCTTGCCTGGGCACGAGTTTTCCCGAACCCAAGCCTATAGATAATATTATCGAGTCTTGTTTCAAGATGTTCTATTAATGCGTCTTCCGTGTTTGCTTTTTTCTTTTGAGCTAAGATTACATATTTTTTAAATTGCTTCTCCATTAATCCGTAAATCCTCTTAAGTTTTTGCTTTTCGCGAAGCTGCATTCCATATTCCGAGAGCTTCCTGGCTCTTCTTTTTCCATGAATACCCGGTGGAATATTAATCCTTCTATCAAGGGATTGAGAAGTTTTTTCTAAAATATTTAACCCTTCTCGCCTTGCCAGTTTATGTTTTGGACCAGTATATCTTGCCATATTAATACTACCAATACATACCAATACTACCTA
>JACQKO010000046.1 GCA_016204525.1 Candidatus Levyibacteriota bacterium
AATCAGCTCCGATGCCTACGGCAAAATCTGCTATAAAATCATCAGTAGTTTCTCCACCTCTGTGAGAAACTATAATTTTAATTCATTTATATCTTGCAACTTCCGCCACGGCAATTGCTTCAGTAATTGTACCTATCTGATTTGGCTTAATAATTACTCCTCCAATTACATTGCTTTCAATTGCCTGTTGCAGCCTGTATGGATTAGTTGCGATCAAATCATCTCCGACAATTAATGTTTTTGAGGCAAGATCTAAAGCCGCTTTCTTCCACCCGTTCCAATCATTCTCGGAAAAAGGGTCTTCAAGATAAATCAGGGAGTAATCGGTAACAAGCAATTTGTAAAACTCTGCAAGATCGGCAGAGCTATACGCAATAGACCTATCGCTTATCTTATATACTTTTCCATCAAGAAAAGAATTGGCCGCCACATCAAGGCCAATAAACGCGTCGAACGCGTAGGAAAAACCTGCGCGTTCTATTGCTTCGCGGAGCGTGACTATTCCGGATTGATTGGTTGTTAGGTTGGGTGAGAAACCGCCTTCGTCAGCCGAAAGAAGACTTTCACTCTTCTCGTATAGAATTTGCTTGAGCGATTGATATATTTCTACACCAATTCTTAAGGACTCGGAATAAGTCTTTGTGGATGCCGGCATTAGGAGAAACTCCTGGAAGTTAAGGCTGGCGCTTGCATGCTTGCCGCCTTCGAGCAAATTGAACATGGGAATTGGGGTTTTCTTACCGACATTGGACTTGACAAACTGCCTCAGATATAAAAATACGGGAAGTGATGAGCTTCGTGCGCCAAGCTTTGCTACGGCACAGGAGATCGATAATATCGAGTTTGCACCGAGTTTTCCCTTATTCTGTGTCCCATCCATTTCTATCATTGCGCTGTCTATTTTTTGTTGGTCCAATACATCCATTCCAACAAGCTTTGGCCCTATTATTTCATTTACATTTTTAACAGCCGTTAAAACTCCCATACCGTTAAACCTCTTCTGGTCATGGTCGCGAAGCTCAATCGCCTCATAAGCTGATACTGAGATTCCTGATGGGACTGAAGAACGAGTTGTAATACCGCTCGATAGAGAAACCCACGTTTCAATAGTTGGAAATCCTCTTGAGTCAAGGACTTCACGCGCTTTTATTTCCTTAATTTTAGCCATGGATTATTCTTTCTCAACAATCACCGACGCGCCGGTTTTCAAATGTTCTAAATTATTATTGTGTCTATAGAGTAAAAGTTGCGGCTCAAAGAGTATTGACCACAATGAACGAATGGTGTCAAATAATACCGCTTCGCCGGAAATGCCGTGTATTTGTTCTCTTAGAATACTACTTTGTAACGGGTCGCCCGATACAATAAAGAAGTGCAAGGTAACGTTTGGTGCTTTAATGTCCTGGTAGTAGCCAAAAATGCGATAAATTATATTATCTGGCATTTTTGATGAAGTAATTAGGTTTTTAATGTAGACGCTAACCTGTTCAACCGAATCTCCCCGGGCAAAGTTTACGCTTTCAAGAAGGTGTTTAATTTTTATGTCTAGCTTGTTGTCGCGAAGGAACCTAAAATAAGCGTGGTGCGTAACCGCGAAGCCCTCGTTTAGATTTACCCCTTTTGCGCCTACTATGTGTAGGTCGTCGTTTCCCAAATCACGTACAGAAATAACCAAATCCCCTGGCCTTACCATATGTAAATCGTACAAGAAAAGCGTAGAAGAATGCAAGAAGCTCTACCTGTTCGTAGGTTTATGAAACCTGGAGTTCCTCTTCAAATTTTTCTTTTAATTCAGTGAATTCTTTCTTCGACACGGTTGAAATGTTCATAGCGTCTATTATCTCCTGACCTAATTCTCCCATTTTAGATTCGAGTTCACGCTTTAACTTCCCAAGCCTATCGTCTAAGTCATCTTTAGTAGCGAACTTCGTAAGGTCATCTTTGGTTGCAAAATTCGTCAATCGCTTCTGAAGGAGATTGTCTATTTGTTTTAAATCTTGGGTCGTCATACAGGAGATACAGTTTTACAAATTATTAACTTGTTGTCAACTGATCAAAAAGTGTCAAAATTACTATGAGGCGAGGATTTTTTTCAGGGACTCGACCATATCTACAGGGGTAGGGTCTTGACCATACTCAAGCGCTAAATAGTAAGAAGTCCAGTCAGCTAAATTGAGCGAAGAAAACATTTTAGAGAAAACATCATTTCCATACATCTCTACAATCTCAGACTCTATACCTTTCTCTTGCAATAGTTTCTGAGTTGCCTCGTACCTTTTAAGATTTCGAGGATCGTCATCTGAATCCTTAAGCATTATTATGAAAAATTTTCCCTGGGGGTTTGTAAACCCAACCATTTCATTATGATTTGCCTCCGGAAAAAAGTTCCAAAACGCAGGAGTCTTTGCATTCTCATTTATTTTAATCTTCCAAATCATAGCAGCCGGTTCATATTTTGGAGAAGAATAAATAACCGGAGTTTTACCGCGAAGTTTACCTGCTAACTCTTTGCCTTGATTCTCATGTTCTCCCATATGTTGTCTAAGCTTGCCTGCGAGGGATAGCAATTCGCTTGAAATGTCCGGAATCAATCCTTGATTAACCAAAAGCTGAAACATTGACGCAAAAAAGTATCCCGTTCCCATTCTCGGTTGAAAATTGGGGTTAGGAATTGGCAATTTTATATGCGGAGCACCGTATTGCTTACATAACTCTTCGACTTTGCCGCCGCTTGAGAAACCTACGAATTTCAAGCCTGCCATATGTGCTTCTTCAAGAGAACTTATTGCTTCCTCGGTATTACCCGAATATGAGGAGATAAAATTAAGTGTGTTCGAACTGTGGCTCTCAGGAGGTAGTGAATAATATCTGTTGATATAAATTTCGAATGGTTTGTAATTCGGATGAGTTTTAAATAAGCTATTGCAGTATGTTCGCAGTAAATTCGCAGGCAAAGCTGATCCACCCATTCCTGAAATCGTAACATTCGAAAACTCACCTTCGACTTTAATGTTTTTAGCAAGTGAAAACCCCACCTCAAACTGCCCCGGCGTCTCCAAAATCACCTGCCTCAAATTGGATTTATCAATAGAATTTAAAGAATCAACCATCTTTAAAATACATCATTTTTTACATCACTTACAGGTTAGTGGCCGGATGTGTCCCACTCTTTACTTACAACGTCAAAACGATTGAGTTTCTGTTTAAAAAGATCCTTGATTTTATCCAATCCTTCTTGTGTTTTGGCTTCAAAACGAAGTACAAGTGTTGGCGTATTGGATGAAGCGCGAACAAGTCCCCAGCCATTATCGATATAAACCCTTGCACCATTTATGTCATTTACCTTATAGCCTTCTGTTTTAAATTCCTCGACTAACTCATCAACAACTTTATATTTATCTTCATCAGTGGTTTTTACTTGTATAGTAGGTGTTGAAACATAATATGGAGTGCCTGCAATGATTTCTGAAAGTGGTTTATCTTGGGTTGATAAATATTCAAGCATCTTAAGTGCGGCAAAGAATGCGTCATCAAAACCATAAAAATCATCGACGAAAAAGATATGACCACTCATTTCGCCTGCCATTGCAGCTCTCTCCTCCACAAGCTTCGCCTTTATATAGGAATGTCCTGTCTTCCACATAATTGGAACTCCGCCATGCGCCTTGATGTCTTCAGGAAGCGCTTCCGAAACTTTAACGTCAAACACTATTTTTGCTCCCGGATGCTTTGATAAAACAAGGCGGGAAAGTAGAATAATATATCTGTCCGGCCAAATTATATTTCCTTTTTCATCAACTAATCCGAGCCTATCTCCGTCTCCATCAATAGCAAATCCCAAATCGCATTTATTAGCAACTGTTTCTTTTCCGGTATCCTCCATCATTGCTGTACCGTCCGGATTGGGAGTGTAGTTTGGATAAGAAGAATCAACATTTGTGAAGTGCTCAACAATTTCACATCCTGTTCGTCTTAAAAGCTCCGGTGCAAAAAAACCGGCGGTTCCATTGCCTGTATTTAATAGAATTTTAAATTTTTTAGTTATACTCGCACGAGATAATAAGTCTTTCATGTAATTGTCTCTTATGTCTTTTTTAGTTATTGATCCCTTCCCGTCTACGAATTTATTTTTGGCAATAATATCGTAGAGCTCCTGCATTTCATCAGTTAACAAAGTATAGGAAAAGTCTGTTCCAAATTTAACACCATTCCATCCTGATGGATTGTGACTTGCCGTAATCATAACCAACCCCTTCACTTTTAGAAAATATTGCGACCAATAACTCATGGGAGCTGTAACTGTACCAATGTCAATAACATTAATTCCTGACTCGGTTAGTCCCCTTATCATATTTGCATGAAAGGTTTCAGATGTAGCACGCGCATCATGTCCCATCACAGTTTCTATAAGGTTCCTTTTTGTGAGGAAGGCTCCAAAACCGCGACCTAAGTAGTAAACGGAAGTATCATTAAGCTCGTCTTCTGATTCTCTTCCGCGAAGATCGTATTCGCGAAACATTGTCTTTTTAAGAAGCGGCATATTTTGATGTAGGAATTAGTTTAAGTCTGATAATAATACAATGTCAAGATGGGATGCGAGCGGCATGGATAAATTACTTGTTTTTATCTTCTCGTCAAGGTCGGCTAATTCAAGAAAAGCTTTTTTAAGTTGCTCCTCCGACCAAAGATTGGCCTGTTTTTTGAGTTTTGAAATTTGCCAGGATTGCATTCGCTTAAATTCGGAAAAATCCGAATAACTGTTCGACTGCATAATTAAAAGCTGGCGAACTCTTCTCACAAGTCCGTATAGAACTTGTTCAGGCTCAAAAGTTTTTAAGACCTCCCGAAGCAATTCTAAGGTCTTCTTTGAAGACGGTTCGAATCCATCCAAAAAAGCGTAATAAAACTTGGGAAACGCAAAATTGAAAACCCGAACACTTTTTGGAAATTTCTTTTTCGCTAAATCTACCTCGTCCCAGAGAATTATGTCTATTTTTCTTTCTTTCTCGAACTTTTCAAGTAATTCCCACACTTTTACCTCGGGTTTTAATTTGGCAAAGCTCTCAACGACAATAGTTTTTGAATCCGAAAATAAATTTATTCCCAAAAGCGCCTCGTCAAACTCTGCAATCGAAATTTTCTTACCATCCAGCCTGACAATATTCTTCTTTTCCGAAAGTAATTCGTTTAGTTTTTTTCTTGACAAAACAGTATCTTCTCCTGCAGTTATGTAAATCATATCTAGTCTCCAGTTTCAAGTTTCCAGTCCCCAATTAGTTATTCAGTTAACCAATTGTTTAATTCAATGACTAACTGGCAACTGGCAACTGGCAACTAGAAATTCATTATTTCGATTTATACATCCTATACAGTCGGTCAACTTCTCGACTAATCCTTCTCCCATGAGACTTATGAGGGAGGAGGCTTCCTGAAAAATTTTTAGGGATATGTAGAAGTTCATGTATTAATATCTTCGTCTTATTATCATCTGAGAGCTTGTCGAACTTCTCTGAAAGTACCTCGATAACATAAGCCGGCTGAACATTTAAAACTTCTTGGAAAATCTTGGGGAAGGCCCAGATTCTTGCATATGCTCGAGCCTTTGATCCATAAGTTCTGAAAGCATGTACTTGGGATGAGTCTATGTGTGCCAAAGAGAGATTACGAACAAGCTTTCTGAGTTCTTTTTGAACACTAATGTCCCTTTGCCACTTCATAGTAATATTTTAACACACCGTCGACTGGCTTGCGTGCAGGTTCTGGAGTGGCCGATGGTCCAAATGGTATAATGTTCTTCTTATGTGCGGAATATTTGCATATATAGGCAGACGCAATAACGCGGCAAATATTGTCCTTGAAGGACTAAAGCGTTTGGAATATCGTGGATATGATTCCTGGGGGATAGCTACTAAAAATAGAGGGAAAATAGATGTAGATAAACACGTGGGTAAAATTGGCGAAGCAAAAACTAATCTTTCAAAAAGCACTATTGGAATCGGACACACGCGTTGGGCAACTCATGGAGGCGTAACGGTTGCAAATGCACATCCTCATCTCGACTGCACAAAGCAAATAGCAGTTCTCCACAATGGAATAATTGAAAACTATGCGGAGCTTAGGAAAGAACTGATCAGGAAGGGGCATAAATTTGCTTCCGAAACAGATACTGAAATAATGGCTCATTTAATCGAGGAAAATTTAAAAAGAAGTGGATTTGCAACCGCTGTCCGGGATTCTTTCAATAAGCTTAAAGGGATGAATGCTATGTTAATTATGAACTCAGCGTCATCAGAAATAATTGCGGTAAAGAATGGCTCCCCCCTTGTCATAGGTCTAGGAAAAGATGAAATTTTTGCAGCTTCTGATGCTGCAGGAATTCTTAAGCATACCAACAGAGTGTTATTTTTGGAAGATAATCAAATGGCCATACTTGGGAAAAACATAAAGCTCTTAAGACTACCAAGGGGATCAAGTGTTAAGCCTAAGCTCACAACCTTATCGTGGAAATTTGAAGAAACCGAGAAAGGTAAATACAAGCACTTTTTCATAAAAGAAATTCACGAAGAGGCAAAAGTGATTGAGAATATCGCCCTAAATGGCGTTGCAAATATAAAAAGGCTTTCAGAACTCATTGACAAGGCTTTCGGCACATTTTTAATCGCATGTGGTTCAGCATCTTACTCGGCAATAGCAGCAACTTATCTTTTCTCAAAAGTTGCTAATAAACACGTAAACTTTGCTATTGGTTCTGAATTTAAATATATTGAAGACTTCATAGCAAATAAAACCCTCATTATCCCAATTTCTCAAAGCGGTGAATCTATAGATGTAATAGAACCTGTGATGCGGGCGAAAAATCAAAAAGGCGCATATATTGCTGCGATTGTAAACGTATTAGGTTCAACTCTCTATAGGATTTCGGATTTTAAAATACTACTTGAATCAGGACCTGAGAAAGCCGTTGTTGCAACAAAAAGCTTTATAGCAATGCTTGCAGTTTTAATTCTTACTGCATACACCCTCGCGGGAAAACAAGATAAGGGGAGAGCTCTACTTAAAAAAGCGGCAAAAAATGTATCGCAGATTTTATCTGACGCTTACGTCCCTAAAATAAAACTTTTAGCCCAAAAACTCGCAAAAAGTGAGCACATTTACATAATCGGAAGAGGACTGTCATACACAGCAGCGCTTGAGGCAACATTGAAAATAAAGGAAGCAACATATATACATGCGGAGGCTTTCCCAGGAGGGGAACTGAAGCACGGAGTGATCGCACTGATAGAAAAAGGCACTCCCTGCATAGTCTTTGCGCCAAATGACGAAACATATTATGATATTCTTTCAAATGCCCAGGAAATAAAAGCACGGGGTGGATATATTATTGGAATTGGACCAAGGAACAGCGACGTATTTGATGAATTCTTAGAAACAGATGATATAGAAGAGGCAACCTTGCTTCCACAAGTAACAATCTCGCATTTGCTTGGATATTATCTTTCTCTTGCGCGAGGAAACAAAGATCCGGACAAGCCTCGGAATTTAGCTAAGAGCGTCACGGTTAAGTAGATGTAAGATTTATGATTTATGATGTAAGATTAGAGAGTGAATATTAATAACACTTCGAAATTTCTTCGGTCGAACGTAAATATCATAATTCCACTCCTTCTTCTAATTCCGTTTTATGTAATCCTTTATAAGATTTATATTCCAAGGGTGAATGCATTTGGGTGCTTTGACGATTGTTTTAATTACTTAGGTGGATATTTTATTGCAAATGGCAAGCATATTTATTCTGATTTTTTCTTTAACCACCAACCGATACCTGCATTCTTAAGCTATTTTGTCCAAACTCTTACTAACCCTATAAATATATTCGATTTGGTATTGCGCCATCGGCAATTCCTAATGCTTTTTGGGTTGTTATTTAATGCTTTATTAATTATAAGGTTCAGATTGCCCGCCTTTCTTTTCGTAATAATATTCGAATTAAGCAAATTCTACGTTTTTGGCGACAGATTCTTAGCAGAATCGATCATTGTCTATCCAATAATCTACATGACTGGAATTGTACTCTTGAAATTTTCTGATCGTAAGTTATTCCCTATTGACTATTGTCTAACCCCTATTTTCGCATGGTTCGTAATTTTCTCCCGCGAACCCTACGCTCCTCTTGCGCTATTTCTTTTCGCAACAATTCTTTGGGGTAAATTCGACAAGATTAAAAAAATATCAATTGCCATTTTTGCAGTTTTTTCGACCATTACATTACTATATATTTCCGATCTTAAAGGATATTTTTTCAATATTGTAACCGTGAACTACAGCACCGTTTTTACAAGCGAAGCAAATACAAATAATCTCATAGGGCCTAAAATATTCCAGATTTTCCTGTACCCTTTTTATATACTTATTCAAGGGAACTGGAACCTTTTTAGACAATTACTCATTGGAATTGATATTATTTTTATAGCTTTACTTTTTTCTTTAATAAGAAATAGGCAATTTTTTGTTGTTGTCTTCATTCTCTTACTTTTGGGACTAGCAAATTTGAGAATCATTGTTCCGGGATCAATTTTCTATAATGCTTTCCACATGATCGTCTGGTATGGTTTGTTCATATTTATTACCACTGCACTAGTCTTCTGGCATTTTAAAAATAGACTTATGTTTATTTTCTCTATGGTTGTAATTCTTATGTTTCTCTTTTCATTCTTGACGTCTAAGTTTTATTTTGCGTATGAGAAAATTGACCAGCATGCAGAGCTTCTTACAAACTATGGAGAGACGATGCAGATTGGGGAAGTCGTTAAAATACTGTCAGACCCTTCTGACACTTTATTTTTAGACGGATCAGATGATCTCATATACTGGCAAGCGCAGAGGACTTCTCCGTACAAATACTCATGGTATACGTCTGTCATGAGACACTTTCCTAAATACTCGAAATCAAGACTCGATATGTTCAAAAATAATCCTCCGGATTTTTACAAAGAATTCGGCTCCTGCCCTAA
>JACQKO010000002.1 GCA_016204525.1 Candidatus Levyibacteriota bacterium
ATAGGACTTAATATAATCACAAATGATTGGAGCACTTTATCTATCTGAAAGAAAAATAAAGCTGGATGACGGCGTGGCCATCCATCTAGCATTGCGCCTAAATCTGCCCTAAGACTATTTCTTGACCAACGAATCCGTTGCTTAAGATAAGATCTTAAGTCTTTCATGCCGGGCGTATATACGTGTGAATTACTTTGATATGCAACTTTCCACCCCGCCGCAAGCACAAGATATGTTAATCTTTTGTCATCTCCCGAGATAACCGGTTTTCCCAGGAAAGTCTCATTTACCAACTTGGGCAACATTGGAAGAATAACTTCTCGTCTGTAGAGAGCTGTTCTCCCAGACAGGCACACAAGCGCATCTCCAGCTGCCGCTAAAAATGGATACTCATGGCGGTAGCGTAAATCCAGCTGTATATCAAAGATTTTCTGCGCAAATGTTTTGGGGTTAAGAACGCTTTGGTAGGTAGCAACTCCCGCAACACGACTGTCTGCAAAAGGAGGCAAACCATTTCTTATTACAGTATCTCCCCAAATGGTGTCGGAATCAACAAGCGCAACAATTTCATTTTTTACTTTTTGAATGCCTGTGGCTAACGCTTCCCGTTTCCCCGGTATCTTGGTAATAATAAGGATAGCTTTAGGAAAACTGTTTGAGAATTCCTTAAAGATTTTAATGCACGCTTTATCCGTGTAATCAATAACTGCGACTATTTCATCTGGCTTATTTTCTTTCCATGATTCCAAAGCCATTTTAAATATTTTTGGGTTTTCATTGTAAACTGGAGTAACTATAGAAACGCGCGCTTGGTATGGTTTTGTTTTTGGACGATAGGATAATCCAATACTTTCTTTCATCATCCAAACAAGCCAGCGCCATATACCAATTATTCCTAAAGGAACTAAGAATGTATATCTATCTAAGTACTGCTGGGAATAAAAAGTGATATCTTGAAAAAAGGGCTGAATTGTATTAATTATTGCGCTTATCATTTCTTAAGTATTTTCTGCCGTTTACTAAAAATAACAGCAAATATGAAAATCAGGATATTAAGTTGTAAGAAATATTTGCACCAAAATCCATCATTCGAACATGTTCCGTTAATTTGCCGGAATAAGACATAAATTATAATTGGAATAAATATTAAAAAAATCTGTTTTAAGAAAGGAGTCTTGCTCGCTAAAACAAGATAGAAAATTAATAATATCGCTTCAGCAACTAACAACTGCCAGCTTATGCACTTTTGACAACTAGGAGATTTATTAATAGATGCAACTGCTTTCGAAATTTTCTTTTCTTGTGTAGGGGCGGCTGATAAACTAGCGCCCAAGATTGGTTTGTAAATAGAGAGGTTTGGCCCCTTCGATAAAGTTTTTTGCGTTCCAGGCACTGTCCCAAGTTGTGTCCCCGGAACAGCCGAAAGCTTGTTTGAGAATTTACCCGGTTTACAACCGTTTACTGCACGGACTCTAAAATAATATTTCACTCCGTTTGTTAACTCTGAAACTGTAAAAGAGGTGGTTCCGCGTCCTCCAATATTAGGAGCCCCATACTCGATCCCGTTTGGGGATGTACCGTATGCAACTAGGTAGTAAGTTATAGGGTCCTGCGCTTCTACCCATGTTAACGAGACGCTTCTATCAGAAGGTACAGCTGCGGTAAGTATTGGCGCACTGCCCGGCCTTTGAGCAGTGCAATGATTAGCTTCAACCTCTCCCAACGTATGAGGTATGAGGAAAAAATATGAAATTAATAAAATAAATACGAGAAAAAATCTGCCCATAGATCTTAATAATCTTGATATTGTAACATATTTTTCAAAAATTACTATAGGTATATTGAGTGAGGGGAAATTGACTAAGATTTTACCGGATACGCTTTTACAATTAGTCTCTTTTCGTCGAAAAATCCTGAGCAAGTAAAAAGAGTTAGGACTTCATTTTTTGTCGGCGCAACCGTTTCTATATTATTTGGGTAAACTGTCTTTATTTCATTTACTTTATATCTGTACCAGCGATTTTTAGTAAGTACATAGACTATATCATCGGCTTTAACGTCTTTCAAATTGTAAAAAAGTCCAGGTCTTGCATGTGCGAATATGACAACATTCCCCCGCTGTCCCGGATTTACGGTCCCTTCCCCGTGTGACGCAGTGGTCTCTGACGTTTCCCAATACCCGCCGACTATTTTTGAAGGCGTTACTGGAAGATCAATGTTTGCTTTTGAGATAAGTATCCGCGAAACACTTGATGCTTGATCCGATTTTTTAAATTCTTGGCTTGCAACAATCGGCTCTTTATTTTGTGAAGTTTTTGGTGCAGGAACTGGAAGCTTATATAAAAACAGTATCCCAATAGCAACGAGAGCGAGTCCCAGGATATTTTGGAGTACTTTTGATTTAAAACCTGTTTTCTTGGTTCTTTTTTTTGTAGGTTTTGAAAGCTTAGGCATTCTTACGAAGTAAATATGCACCGGTTAGAAGTACAACGAATGCGGGAAGTATTTGGACGAGTGAATTGTCACCGCTGGTTGTTGCAAGTCCAAGAACAGCCGGTTGAGGACCAGCCGCTCCAGGTCCACCGACTCCGCCATTGCCTCCATCGCCGCCGTTGCCGCCATTTGTGGGTGGGGTTGTAGGAGTTGGTGTTGGAGTATCGGTAACGGTAGGAGTTACACAAGCAACTTCTTGTAATTTTACTTCAACTTCATCAATTCTTGAATCGTCATCAATACCTGCTAAAGTAATAGTAGTCGTGGGATTACTGCCTGGTACGGTTGTCCAACCAATACCTGAATAGTGTTCGAGCTCGTACTGAACATTAATAATTTCGTATCCTGGTCCTGCGGTTACGACAACCTGGTTGCGGTCGTCATCTGAAGGAGCTGTTCCATCTGTGTCATTAAAGGTAATTTCAACTTTGCCACCTGTTTCTGTAAGAGTGACGTTTGGGTCATTGTCTTCGTCTGCGTCAACTTCGAAGACTTTTCCACAGGCTGGAGCTGCGGATGTTGTTCCGTGGAATATACCAAGAAAAACAGATACTGCTATTAATCCGAGAATAAGAGTTAACAATTCTTTAAAAGATTTATTCATAAAAAAAACTGCCTCTATTGGCAGTTGTAAAAAGGGATTCTATCCTATAACTTAAAATTTGTCAAGCGGAGAAATGTTTGATTCACCCTATGAATACTTGCTAAACTGTCTTAAGCTTGTGCCAACTCGTTAAGA
>JACQKO010000048.1 GCA_016204525.1 Candidatus Levyibacteriota bacterium
AATTTTAAATAATTTATTATATATAATTTTCTTATAAAAAAAGGAATTTATTTCTTTTCCTCTCTTTAATATAGGGCATCCTATTGTAAATAATTATAGGTTTTTAACTGTTCACTACTACAAGATATTATTTTTTTAAGGTCCCCTTTTACTATGGGAGAAAATATACGAATTCTTATAGGGATTCATACTACACACATATTTAGGCCTCTAATGCGCTTGTTCCCTTATTCTTTTTTTCCGTTTTTGAAATAACCATATTTTTATCATTTTGCGACACATTTTTCCATAACTTATAATAAATTTTATTAATTTCGTGCCATTTTTCTCATATTTGCTATTTAAAGTATTTCATTTTGCAAAAGAGCAAGAGTACTTCGGAGAGGCAAAATTATGAGTAATAATTTTATACAGCAAAATTATGTTGAATTTATAGCACATTTTTATACATCACTACTTTATTTGCTTTTAATAAACTTAAAAAAGAGACGTAATTATTTTCTTACAAAAAATGCTAGGAAAGGTAAAAGTTGGTTATTCGGAGAGATTAATCGACAATTTTTCTGTTTTAATCGAATTTTTTTATCCTGTATAAAAACAAAAGAGGATAGAATTGTTTCGTGTGCACTTTGGCATGGGTATTTTAAATTTGTTGATTTTGTATATCCTATATTTATATGTGCGGCAAATTTGCGATTTTCGCTTTTTTAGTATTATTTAATATAAAATTGTATCATTTGAGGCTAATCTGCGCTCCCTTTACCTTCTGCTGTGAAAAGTGAGAACTGATAAAAGCCTGATCACAAGTAACTAGTGATATGCTATAAGTAATCTGATAAAATCTAAGTTCAAACACGCCGGAATGGCTCAGTGGTAGAGCAAGTCATTGGTAATGACTAGATCGTGGGTCCGATTCCCACTTCCGGCTCAAGTCGTGGGCCTGCCCCGTATAACCGCCACCGTGACGCGAGGACGTAGACCTCGGGAACGGAGAGGTTTGTACGGGGTTCGATTCCCACTCGAGGCTCACGTCTATTCCAATTTTACTTCGGATTTGCTAAAATACCCAAACTAGCAACTAGATATTAGATAATAGATACTAGGTCGAACAGAATTCCTAGTAGCTAGTATCTAGTTACTATTATCTAACTAAAATGGCAAAAAAGACCGGGGCTCGAATAATTGTTGGGCTTGCGTGCACGGTGTGCGGAACACGGGGCTACATCACGTCGCGTAATAAACTCAATACCCCTGAGAAACTTAAGCCTCGCAAGTTCTGCAAGGTGTGCCGTAAAGTACAAGAGCATAAGGAGGTCGAAAAGCTCAAGTAAAAGTAATTCAGAAACATCGGAGTATCAGCTGAATCGGTGTGTCAGATTGCGGATAAATCAGATAAATCAGATTATCTCTTGTTATAGTCAACCCAATTATTCCTTAGATTATTTAGTTGTTTCGAAATAATTTTGTATTCGGCAATAACTCTATCACATAGATTTTTATCAATTCTTGGAACATGATCTGCAAGAATCTTGATTGCTCGGGCCTGTGTAATTACTTCATCGCTTGAGCCCATCGCAATCTCTAAGAAGCGTTTCCATTCCTTAGCTCATCGACGTTTGGCAAATCCTTCAGCGATATGTGCCGGTACTCCTTCTCCAGCCGAGGTAATTTGTATCCTCAGCTTAAAGTGAGAATTTGGAATCTGCTTTTCTAACAGATAAAGAAGATTAAGAGCTTTAAGCGCTCGATTGTAAACTTCAAGGTCGGTTACATCGTATATCATTATTATTACAATATAACATATTGTCCGGAAAATCCGGAGTATCAGCTGAATCGGTGTATCAGATTATGGATAAGTTCGGATAGATCCGATTTTTCTGATTTATCTGTTGTCCGATTTTAGCTGATGTTAGCTGATTTCTTCCGAAGTTTCTGACAATAAGGAGCACAAAGAAGTAGAAAACTCAAATAGCTGAAATCTAACTGACGCTATGGTAAAATTGGGCATGGTAGAAACAGCTAAAGGAAGAATACCTCTTGAGGCTCTTGCTTTAAGGCTTCAGTTTCCAATGGTAATTCCAGGAGAAATAAGGGGCTTGGAACTTGCCGGCCAATTGCCGGAAGGAGAAATTGCATATTATGACTCTAATGAGCCGGATACATTAAGGTTGGTCGACCGGGAGACCTTCAAACCAGTAATCAAAAAGGGGGTAGAGGTAAGACTTAATCTTGAGAATTTTGACAAAGTTCCTCGTAGGTTTTCTGCCGTGATACTTAACGTTCCTCCAAGAACCCATGAAAATGCTTTTGATGAAACAATTAGGCGCTTTTCAGCGCTAATTAAAAGAACTTCTACAAGAGAAGAGGGGATTATTACAGAACAGCATCTGGGTGCCATATTCATCGTTGAAGGCAAAGGGGAAGATCAGAGAGTGGGATGGAGGAAGAAACAGCTTAGAAAGATGGGATTCGTGCTAGTTGATAGACGTGAGGGGTCAGTCATTGTCAGAGATAATTATATTATTTCTTTTGCAAGACGGCCCATGCAGCGCGGTCCCATAGATCTTACGCAAGGAGAAAGGTCGCGATACATGGTAGGGCCATTCATACAAGAGATAGAAGATTCGGCGCAACGACAAGGATTTACAGCCGACGCCTCAAGCTTAATAAGGGAAGTAAGAGCAACCGGGAATCCGCCAAGGACAATTGCCAGTCTTCGCGATGGTTCGGGTGTTACATTTGTAGGCGAGGATTCTGATGGGAAAAGGATTGTTGTGGATCGCAGAGGTGCAAGTGAGGTTGTTACACCCTCAATAAAAGCTCTTGAAGAAGTAGCCGAACGGGCAAAGCCGGCAAATGGAACGGGAAGACCAGAGATGCATAAGCCGGGCGACAAAGTCCCAACAGAAATAAAATGCGGAGAATGCGGAAATCATTTCCAGGAAGAGTACTACGCAGAACCCGGAAGAAAGCGGCTATTATTGTTTCGTGATATTGTATGTCACGGTGCACATTCGGACGGATACCCCAAGTATATGCAAAGGAGGCAATACGCTGGCTATCTTGGTCAGCTCCCTTCAAGCGAGACCCTAGCATCGAAAGACTGAAAGCAGAGAACAGACAACAATAGTTTATATAAGTATTAATGAAAATAGTGCGAAAGCCGCTCCCAGTATGCTGCCGCCAATAACATCCGTAGTCCAGTGTTCACCAAGAGAAACGCGAGAGAACAACATAATAGCTAGAATGGTCAAAATAGCTGAATAGCTGAATAGTTTTATGGTTAGTGAGAGTTTCGATTTGTTTATTACGAACAAAAATAGCAATGTCAGATAGGCTGTTCGCATGGAATGGCCGGAGGGGTAGGATCCGCCGGGCTGGATATAGCCCGAGGGAAAGAAGAAGTCAAGCGTATAGCGGTGGAACATAAAGGGGGTCCCTGGATGATCAAGAAAAGCTTTGCCTATAATTTCGACCGCATGCATTATTCCAAATGCCGGAATCAAAAGGATCGACATAAACTTTTTTTTCAAGAAATTCATTACTGAGAGCGCAATTAGTATTCCCAGTGTTATTTCAAAGCTCCCAAGAAGCGAGAACCAGGATAAATAAGGATCAATTCGGGTGGGTATTCGATTTTGAATTCTGACCGTCATATCAAAATCAAAGCGAGTAAAGACATCCTCCTTAACTGCAAACGAAAAAGCATAAAAAAAAGCAAGTAACAGAGCGCCAAGGAGAAAGTAAGGCATGTGCCTTTTAAGGACTAAAATACGCGAAGGGAGCATTAATATATGATACCAAAATCAAACTCGGTATAACAGTAGAACAGTGTAGCGGTGAAACAGCATTCGGTATAGCAGTATAGCTTTTACCGACTTACTGATAACTGATTTACGGTTTCACTGCTTTACCGATTTACCGAGTAGAGATTTTTAATAAATGCTTTCCTGTGAAAGTTAGTTATTCCTAGATTTCTTATTGCTTCTTGGTGTTTCTTTGTTCCATATCCTTTATTTCGACCCCAACCGTAAACTTTGTATTTGGCAGACAATTTTCTCATGTGCCGGTCGCGGGCAACTTTAGCAATGATTGAGGCGGCTGCTATTGACAGAGAAATCTCATCACCGTGGATAATTCCCTTTTGATTTTTAAGACCAATACCGTTAAGGCGCTTTACATAAAATTTGTCAATTAGAACAAAAATTTTTTCGTCTTTTAACTTTTCACGCAAGCATTTCACGACGTCACGCATTGCTAAAAATGTCGCTTTCCCAATACCAATTCGGTTAATGGTGTTTACGTTAACTGCACTGATATGATAGACTAAGCTTTCGTTTTGTATAATTTTTGACAGCATTTTCCGAGCATTTGGTTTTAATTTTTTTGAATCATTAATGCCATAGGAAAGAAGGCGAGTTTTCTGTTCGTAGCTAGTCGTGGGATTGAAGATGACGCCGCCAACAAATAGCGGTCCGGCAAAAGCTCCGCGGCCTACCTCATCAACTCCAATAACAATATAACCCTTTTTCCAAAGCTCTATTTCATGGTCCAAAGTTGGCAGACTGTTCACGTAGCTGATTATATAACAAATACTCTCTGGAGGAAAAGTAATAAAAAAAGATAGGTGTTGAAAAAGGTAATCTAACGGGGTACACTTTTTATATGCTAGATGAAGCCCGTGAAACAAGATTGCCTTTTAAACCTGAGAGAACAACCACAAGAATTCGAAATCGAAAGAATCCTCAAGGAGTGCAGAAAAGATTGTTAGGGAACAGGTACGTTCCTCTTAGAACTAAAATAGCGGGATTGGCAGGAGCAGCAGCGTTGACATTTTTTGGCGGAGAAAAAATCGCAGACCAAGTTTTATCAGATACTAATACTGCGGAGAATCCGGGGGCAACTGTTAAAATAGACCAACTTCCTTCTCAAGACAAGAGAATTATTGATCTCAGAGCTCAAACCAATAGTTATATCTTTAAGGACTTGACAGAGAAGGAGAAGGAAGAAGCAAATAGAGAGGTTCGGGAAATGGATCAGGTGATTTTTAGAAACCCAAGTTTCAAGGATATGGTTCGCGTAGTAAGTGACAACGAAAGCTATATTAATCAGGTGGCCGATAAATACACGATTCCAAGGGCCGTCGCGTATGGTATAGTCCTGATTGAAAACGGAGGCGCAGCAGACTTAATTTCGCCTGCAGGCGCTGTGGGACCTGCGCAATTAATGAAAGATGCCGCAATTGAGATGGGGCTGAGAGTGGACGACGACGTAGATGAACGGTTAGATCCGGCAAAAGCATTTGACGCGATGGTGTCTTATATAGCAAAATACCGCGATCTATTTGGGGGCAATTTGGGAATTGCAGTTTGGAATTATCATGCAGGACCGGGGAATGTTGGTGAGGCAATAAGATTATATTTTTTAGACGCAGAAGGTATTGATATTGGAGAGCTTAATTTTAAAGTTTATAGTGATTTAATCAAGAAAAGAAGTCTTGACGTACATAGACTTCTCAATAATCCAAGAGTGAGGCAGCAGCTTTTGCCAAGATTAGAGGATGAGACAGAGCTTTATCCTGCCAAAGCCGCTTCCGGCGCCTATCTATACCCCCTCTATAAAGAAGTTCGATAGTAGAGTCGGGGGAAATTTGCATAATGTAAATCATTATGTAATATTTAAGCTATATGCCGCCCGACAAGAAGAAGATTTTAATAATTGCAGGAGCAGTTTTGTTCGTTGTAATACTTTTGGGAGTAGTATTTCTTCGAATATCGAATTCGAATCGGAATGCCGGACAGAATGAAACAGGAAACCAGGGTTCTCAAGCTATTACAAAAAAACCGCTTCAGAAAACACAAAAAAAACCTGAGCAAGCAGCAAAAGATTTTTATGATTGGTATGTTAATCATCCATCACCAGTCAAGTCAGGAGCATATTTGACAAGAGAAGATTTAACTTCGGATTTCAAAGAGATCATGGGTATCTTTGTTTCAAGAGGAATTGATCCCGGTTACGATCATGTCTTTTGCGACGCTTTGCCATCGCTGCCAAAGAACGTGACGCTCGGAGAGCCAATATATAGTGAGGGAGGAAAAGTGGCTTTAATTATATTTAGGGATGCGTCAGACGGCAAAAACTTGTTTCAAATGTGGCTTGAAAACATTGAGGGAAACTGGTACGTTTCAGATGCTTCATGTATAGAGTAGCGTCTTATTTGCAGGACGCTTTAATACCATTTTCAAATTCATTTACGCATTCCTCAAGAATTTCGTATAAACCGTTCTTAAGATTAAATTTATAGACTAAATAATTTGATATAAAGTCTTTTCTTTCGTCGCAAAGAATATAGAGCATGTTATCCCTGGTTACTTGGAAGAGATTGTCACAGCGGGTATGTTCCTTCGATTCTCTCACTCTTAACATGGTTTCTTTCGCAAAAAAGCCGCCTTTTATCACCTCTACATAAGCCTTGTTATCGCTTGAAGTCAAGACCACAAGTTCTGCTGTTAACGAATCGGCTTCTCTTGCGTAATAAAATCCAATCGTATAAAAAAGAAGAAGAGTATTATCCTCAAGTTCACATGCTCTGGCAGATAAAATTTTCATTCCGGGAGGCAAACTTGATTCTTTACTTCGCATAAAATCAATAAAATCCTGATTTTGGACTCTTCTTAAGTGTTCTAATGGGGTTTTCTCATTTTCAAGAACATATACCCCTTGAGGCGTCCGTATAATTCCGTCGCTGCAGCGAAAAGAAAGTAAGTTCGAATCGGGAATCTTACCTAATAATTCCCGAGTTCTACTTGTGTAGTGAATAAAGTTTAACTGTTCAGTCTCTTGAATCTTTGCTTTTTTTTCAAATCGTTCAGGAGCCGCCATATCGTTAGTAATTCGAAACGGTGGCAGATTAAATACATGAGAAAATATAATTGAAAAGAGTAGAGTAAAAAAAACTGTCATTCCACGATTAAATTACCAACCATCGAAGCATGCTCATGGCCGGCTCCACATATGATACTGCAGACAAACGGAAATATGCCTTTGCGGTCCGCGATGAAAGTTACGGTTACAGGTTCGCGGGGCAATAGCTCTTCTTCAATCCCAAATTCGGGAAGAGAAAATCCGTGAGTTACATCCATGCTCTTTAAGTGCAAAGTGACTTTTTGACCATGCTTAACAACAATTTCGCTTGGGTTGAATTCGAATCGAGTCGCAGTTATGTTATATTCAACTTCCCCTTGATCTTGCGGATATTCTCCTTTTGGTCTATTAGGAAAAATATTTTTAGGATGAGTGAAGACACTTTTCACATTTGGATCGGCGGATTCAATTGTAAGGGTATCTTCCGCCCAGGCCGAGATACCTCCATCAAGCACGCCCGCGCTTTTAAAGCCGGCCTGATATAGCTGGTATGCCGCATATGGCCCGCGCATAGCAGAAAAGGCGCAGTAAGTTATTGGGATTTTATTTCCGACAGTTTTTTTAAGAGCACCCGTATCATAAAAGTCGGCATGGATTGCTCCGGGTAAATGCGCTTCCTCATATTCTTCTTTGGTTCTTACGTCAATGAGAGCATATTTGTCAGGATTTTTCCTGATCAGCTCTTCCAATTGGGCGGGAGAATATGTAGTAGCCTGGTATAGGCCGTTTGGATTTTTTGAAGGTAAGCCTTTATATATAGAAATTCCTCCCAAAGCCAAAATCAAAACAAAGATCGCAAGAATTCTTTTTTCCATGGGCATCGTCATTATATTTGAATTGTAGTGCAATTTATAGATAAGTGTGTATCTCCATCGTGAAGAATAATTTGAGCGCGATAATATCCCGTGGTTAAACCCAAAGAGGAGACGTCCCAAATAAACTCTGAGAGAGTCCAGTTTCTTGCAATTCTGTTTACTATGATATTAACGGGAGGATCAATAGGAGCTGATGTTAAATCTCCTCCGCTTGGCTGCTGATTAGCTACACCTTTTACTGCAGTAGGGAAATACGCAGGTCCTCCGTTTTCCTTATCGCCAGAATACGGTCCGGGATCGCCGGGAGAAGAAAGTTTTGTAAGATAAATTGCTGGTTCCCAAAGGTAGCCGGCACGATCTGTCAAAGTGCGGTCGCCTGGAGTAGTGATCTGTCCGGTAGTCCTGTCAACTACTGTTCCTTGAGAAATGGATCCTCCACTTCCGTCATCATCCCAAACCCAGACTTTAATCTGGCCGCCTGGTAGAGCAATACCGCCAAAGGCCGGATCAGAAGCAAAAAGAACTTCAGGCTCTTTGTTAAGCGGATTCTCCTCACAGCCAACCTCAACTTTTCTGAATTTAAGGGTTTGAAGCTGAAGGGATTTTTTTTCTTCGCCGGGCGCTAACGCTTCCGGGACTAAGCCTTCAGTTCCACGCTCACTTTTACTCTTGAAGCCGGTTGTTAGGATAGCGCCAAGAGCAATAACTATAATAATGAAAAGAAGGGTCATGTCCAAAAACCCTCGCCGAAATACCACTTTTATATTGTTAATTTAAGTATTCCAAAAAAGCCAAAGGAAAGCAAGCAAAATTCAATTGTTATTTCGAGGAAGATCCAGATGCTCTTCGATCCTCTTGACTCTTTGTTTAAGCAGTGTTTCTTCGCGATCAGATCTTTCCACTAAAACTGAAACGGTTTTATCAATCTTATTTACTTTTTTTCTTAAATACTTAATATCTTTTTTAACATCTGTAAGATCCTTTTTTATAGGCTCAAGCTTTTTTTCCAGTTTGGTTTCCAACCTGTCATCAACAACGCTCCCTATTTTTTGTAAATCAGATTTTGTTAACATAGCTTAAAGCATATTGTCTTCCTCATCTTTTTCGCGAGAAAGTCTTATTTCAAAGTTCTTAATTCTATCTTTTAGTTCGCCAATGCCTTCCCTAAGATGAAGATTCGAGAATGCAATTTTTCCCAAAAGTTGCTCCTTAACAGCTTGAGTTTCATTTCCAATTTCCTGGCGAACAATCTGCCGAATTTTGTCAAAATCATCCTTTGTAAGTTGCATAGGACTAATTATTATTAAGCAATGTTTCGAGGTTTTCAAGAGCACAAACTACATCAGCAAAGCGATGAACCCGAACGTTGTGAGTGGTTCGTTGCAGGCCCTAAGCAACCATGTTGGGACTTATTATGTAAATTTACCGCTTGACATAGATATATACGGAGTATATACTGACTCAGTATGAATACTGCAATAATAAACATAAAAACAGAAATCTCTACTAAAAAGCAGGCTCAAGCTGTCGCTTCTAAATTAGGCCTAAGCCTTTCTGCGCTGATTAACGCCTATCTTAAAGAGGTTATAAAGACAAGACGGGTTGAGTTTAGCTTGGATGAGACTCCGAGCCCATACCTTATAAGGGTTTTAAGACAAGCGAAGAAAAATAGAGAAGCAGGAAAAGGTTCACCAATATTTGACACGGGCGAGGAAGCTGTTAAGTGGCTTGAAGAGCAAGGGATATGAGGGTAGAGTACGACCCCGATTTCCTTAGGCAGCTAAAGAAGTTAGACGTAAGAATTCGCAACCGCTTCAAAGAAGTAATTATTATCTTTTCAAAAGATCCTATTAATTCAGAATTAAACAATCATAAACTAAAAGATGAGTGGGCTGGATACCGAAGTATAAACGTAACGAATGACTATCGCGCAATCTACGAGGTAGTAAAAGTTGGAGGCGAAGCTTTTGCCTATTTTTCTGCAATTGGTACTCACGAAAAATTATATTCCTAGTGAACTTTGCCGGAACCTATTATTATGAGTTTGTGAGTTGATCTGCAAAATTCATCATTTGGCTTGGTGTTTCATATCCACTCATTGCGTGTCTAAGATATGCTTTGCGTTTCTCAGGAGACAACCTATTTCTTAATTGACGGTGCCAGTAAAGACTTATCCCATAAACATATTGATAGGCTCGTCTTTGAGGATTATTTACCCAATTATTAACATTCATTCTTACTCTATCTTCTTGGGCAAACGGATCGTTATCCATAACATATTCTATTACCTTCTCCGGATCCATTCCTTCATTTGCCCATATATGGCCATTATTTTGTACGTAGTCCCTTACAGCTCTTTTTGCTCTTGCTATTAATCCTTGTATGGAAAGGGCCTGTTCTACTTCCGGCAAGAAATACGATATAGCATCTGCTGTCCCTTCGCCTATAAATGTATACGGTTCCTGAACAGTCGTAATTCCAATTACAGGATTTACTTCGCCATTTACAATTCTTCGGCGTAAAAGGCTTGCCTGAACAAAGTGACCTCCAACTTCGTGCAAAGTCATGTACTCCATGTCCCCCTGATACCATGTAGGATATAAGTTGTATAGTAATAAGAGTTTTCCTCGTCTTGTTTTTGTCCATCCCATCCAATAATCCCTTGAGACAGCGGCTTCAGTAGCATGGGGGAACTCCAACCCTTGAAACCCCAGCGACTCAAGGACCATAGGAATTAACTGTGCTTCACATCTTTCCGATTCGTTTTTTATCATCTCTGCTTCAGGAGAACTTTTTATCCCTGAACTGAAAGATCTAAATGATTCCCGTCCGGGAACAAATCCCTCAGAGAGTATAAGTTTTGAGATAAACTGATTAAAAGATTCCTTATCAGGATCATATCCAGCTTCTTTTGAAAGATCAGCTAAAGTTGATTTCTCGCGTAGTATATCACCTTCAGGAATTATCTGAGGAGTAACCCCTGTAATATTTTCGACATACTCCCTATATGGTATATTTTCGCCCATCAAGGCACGAAGAAAATAAACCGAAGCATTGAGTTTTGCTTTAATAAATTCTTCTTGTGGGTTGACCGGATTTATGCTGTCTCGAAATGAAGTTAAAGTTTCTAAAACCTGCCTCCGTGAAGTAAATTGTTGAGGAACAACAGGCTTAACAAGATCAAAATCTATAATGCCAATACCGTTTGGCTTCTCCAAGGTGTTCCATCCTCGATATGCTTTCATGATTGCGTCTGTTTGAGGTAAGGATTCTTTTGGCTCCGGTATGCTTCCTACGTTTATTCTTATTGGTTGATGGATCTCTCTTGTCATGAAGGCATTATATTACAGGCGGCAATATATCAAACTATATCAGCAGGGCTGTCAGGATTCGAACCTGAAAGAGCGGTTTTGGAGACCGCCATGATACCATTTCATCACAGCCATAATCTTTCATACAATTATCTTTGAATTCGGGTTCAGATTCAAACTTTTATTTACTTTGGGTAATCATTCGGAGGTTTAATTCGCCAGTTAAAGAATATGCCGGCCGTTTCTTTTGCAAGACCAAGAAGAATAGAATTTATTTCCCTTGCCATTTTATCTTGATTTACTTTCCTTACAGCCAAGCTGAACCCTTGATTCTTTATCTTTTGTGTCCTTTTTAATCTTATTAGTGTTTGTTTGGTTAATTTCAGTCTTCTTGAAACTTCTCCCAAGCTCAGTTCCCGTTCTAAAAGTAATATGGCTGCGAATCTTTTCGAGAGCATTATTCGCTCGTTTTTACCTAATAAAGAGAATAGGAATTCGCGAACCTCATTCTTCCTCATCTTTCCTAGGACTAAGTCCAACGTGTCCAAAACCTGCATGTAAGTTTTCTTATCGAGACGATGTTTTGAAATTCTAGCCATAATAGAAAGGGTATGATCGATCATACCATTAAAGCATGGGGGATGTTTAATGTCAAACACTTTAGCAAATACTTTAGTAAATACTAAATATAAATAATCGAAGCTAATTAATGGTATAATAATATCCTTTATGAAAGTCGGAACTGTGGCGCTTGCCCGCCGTCGCCAAGGCTTTGGCGGACGAGCTGTTTATAAAGAAAATATGAATATTAATGTATGGAGGTTGTCATAGCGTGAGAGTTGGTACTGTGGCGCTTGTTGGGAGGCCGAATGTTGGAAAGAGTACTCTTGTCAATAATTTGGTGGAACAAAAGGTTGCGATTACTTCACCAAGACCGCAAACCACGCAGTTTCCTATTTACGCCGTTTACGATTCGACCACAGTTTCGCAAGGTGAGGCCTTGCAAAAGCATGGAGAATTTCAGATTGTATTTGTTGATACTCCCGGAATTTTTGCCAAAGCGCCGAATAAACAGATCAATCTTGAGGCAGAAAGAGTCCTTCGTAAACAGATAGATATAGTTCTATATATTATCGACCATACAAGACAGAGAGGAATTGAAGAGAACCGGGTCCTTGGAATCTTGAGAAAAGTTCAAAAGCCTAAAATTTTAGTTATCAATAAAATCGATAAAGAAAAACCTTCCTTTCGGCAGAATTACCTGTTTTTGGAGGAGGAGTTTGATTCGGTCGTTGAGGTTTCGGCCCTTAAGAATAAGAACTTACCGATACTTCTTTCAGAAATCCTAAAATATCTTCACGAAGGAGAAAAAATGGTGATCAGTGAAGATATGCCAACTCCGGCTATTAATCTTGATTCGAAACTCTACATAGCGGAGAACATCCGCGAAAAAGCCTTTTTGGTCCTTCGCGACGAACTTCCGTATTCTGTTCGAGTTGTTGTCGACGAGGTGACGGAGCGTTCGAACAACATATATTACATCAAGGCGCGTCTTTTAACGCGCGAGGGGCGGTATAAAAAAATGATAATTGGCGCTGGCGGCGCGCGCATTAAACAGATTGGCTCAATGGCGCGGCGCGAACTTGAACTTGCCACCGGCCAAAAGATTTATTTGGATTTAAAGGTTGAGGTCGAGGAATAAAAAGACCCTTCGACTTCGCTCAGGGTTTCGCTCCGGGAATCGAAGCTCAACTTGATTTTTAACACAAAAGTCCTCTTAATATAATTAGGTGTAAGTTGTAAGTGATAAGATGTAAGAT
>JACQKO010000055.1 GCA_016204525.1 Candidatus Levyibacteriota bacterium
CAGGCGGCAACAGGTGGAGCTCTTTGTCTTTATCCCTCTGATCCAGACGTTGAGGGACCAAGTTCAAGATTTATTTCCTTTGTAGATCTGACAAGTAAGGATGGTAAAAAACTAAGAAGGGGAACAACCGGTGCGCAAAATGCAATGACAGTCTGTGAATTTCAAAACGGAAATTGGGAACAACCTACCAGCTTTGGACATATAAGCTATCAAACGCCTGCAAATCCCGATACAAAGATTATGGACGAAATGGATGGCATTGTTTCCTCTTTGAAGAAAAAGTAAAGATGAGTTTAGAAATTCCACAATTTGCAAGAACAGGAATAGATATTGCAGCAAGAAGAATTGTCCACCCATACTTGACTCGCGGAGAAGCGCAGACAGATAGGGAAGTAGCCCATACAAGGGCACTTGATCTAATGGAGGCTATGCAGAAAAATCCAGATGTTATGAGGCTTTTAAAAGAAATGTTTGTTTTTGAGGACCCAATTTTACAAACAGAGTTTGCCGGTCTTAGCCTTCCAAATCCTTTGTCTATTGAAGCAGGATTTGATAAAACAATAAGGGTGCATAGATTACTTGGAGAAGCTTTGGGATTTGGTGTAGTAAAAGTGGGAACAGTAACAAAAATTCCCTATGAAGGAAATCCTCAACCTAGAATTTTTGACTTACCTTTAAGCGACGGACTGATTAATAGAATGGGTTTCCCAGGGGACGGAACAAATGAAGCTGAATCAAGACTAAGAGAAGATAACTCCCGTAAGAGAAAAAATGCATTAATCATAAGCGTGGCAGCAAGCCGAATAAGCTTCGACAGAGGACATCAAGTAACAGACTTTATTGACGCTGCTTTGCAAATGAGAAAATATGGAGATGGAATAGAGGGTAACGTTAGTAGTCCAAATACAAGAGGTGTAACTGGCCTACAACAAACAGAAGTATTCCAAGATCTTTCTGCCGGAGTAAGAGAAGTACTTACCCCAAATGGAACAAAAGTTAAGTTAATTATTTATAAATATAGTCCTGATCTAGATCAGGACACGAGAGAGAAAGTAGCAACTATTGCCATTGACAATGGGGCAGACGCATTAACATACGGCAATATAACAACTGATCCACAAATAAGAGCAGGATTAGCAAATGACACGCATAGAGAAGAAATGGGGGGCATATCGGGACGCCCTCTTAAGGAAAGAGCTTTGGAAATCTCACATAATATGTATAGTTATTTGGGAGAAGGCACTCCCATAAGTTTCGCAGGTGGTATTGCAAATGCCGAGGATGTTTGGAATGCCTTAACATATGGAGGCGCAAGAATTGTAGGCGTTTATTCTGCTTTTGTCAGACCAAATACGTTTACTCCTAACTTTGCTTTCTACGTCTTAAGAGATTTAGCCAAAGCGATGAGAATGGCGAGAATGAGTAGTATGCAAGATTTTAAAGACTTAAGAGGAAAAAAAGTACCATATCCTCTTAAGGGTTAGCTATTTATTACCACTATGAAATTCCTTGTGAACATTTTTTAACTGCGGGTTGGTTACATGGGTATAAATCTGGGTAGTAGCAATATTCTTGTGTCCCAGCATCTCCTGCACACTCCTAAGATCAGCTCCGTTATATAAAAGATCTGTTGCAAATCCATGGCGAAACGAATGTGGGCTTGCATCAATGGGAATTCTCGCACTTCGAACATATTTTTTAACCAGGCGCTCTACGCTTCTTGTGGTAAGTCTCATACGCTCTCCACCATCTTCTTCTACAACTTTTCCACTATAGCGAATAAACAAAGGCTTGAAGTCATCCTTTCTTGCATCTAAATATCTCTTGACCCAGTCTGAGGCTCTATCAGAAATGAATACAATCCTTGCTCTGCCTCCTTTGCCTATTACACCAAACTCTCTGCGCTCAAAATTAATCTTTTCCCTGTCCAATCTGACAAGTTCTGAGACGCGAAGACCTGTTGAAAATAAAAGCTCCATGACAGCCCTATCTCTCATTCCTTCTTCTTTAGAGGTATCTGGTGCGGTAACGAGTCTGTCAATCATATCTTTTGGTAAAAACTTTAAACTCCTTGATTCTGTTTTAGGAAGATCTATTTTAGAAGGCTCAAGGGTTTTAAAATCATTTTTTATAAGAAATCTTAAAAAGCTTCTTAGGGCAATTACGTAATAATTCTGGGTTACTCTTTGCAGTGTTTGTCCTTTAACGTCTGCCTTATTAGCCAGGAAAACTCTATATTTTCTAATAGTTGGTAAATCTAAATTTTCTATTGTTTTACCTGGTTGGGTAGAGGAAAACCAATTATTAAAGACTTCAAGGTAGTGCTTATAGTCACGAAGGGTAAGCTTGGAACAGTTTTTTTCTATCTCAAGGTATTCTAGAAATTGATCAATTAAGCCAGGCAGTTCGTCTTGCATCAATATTATTGTGCGACACCAGAGAGCAATTGTCAAGTTGACAAGGCTTTTATCTAGATGATAATCTTACTATATGCCAATAGATTATGGATCAGAAATACCACGAGGAACGAAACAAGCACAAACGTTAGTACGAGGATCTAATTTACCACGATCAGAATTGGCAAAGCATCCAGAAGCTGTAAGACCAAAATCCTTTCTAAGAAGGGTTTAAGCTGGATTGGTGAACACAGAAAAGGCATAGCCAAAAGCGTAGCCGTAGGTACAGCAACAGTAGCCACAGCAGTAGCTGTTTCCCAAGTGGTTGAAAAGGCTACAGCCGCACCCACACCGCAAGCAAACAGAGCACATATGGGAACACAAGTCGAGGTTGTAATTGGTCAAGGCGGTGCGCCAATCTTAAAAAGCACACAGTGGCACAATCCCAATCAGGGTTTTCGACCTGATGAATTCTTGCCAGAAGACATAGAAACCGTTGATGATGCGCATGTAGACTTAAGCCATGGTCCCCAGACAATCTTGGTTGAAAATTATAAGTCTTGGGCGCCTCCAAATGTTCCCCAAGGACGAGAAATGGTAATGGTAGTTAGTATAAACGGCAACACCTTGGGGTATATTCCCATTGATGAGAATAGGGATAAAATGAATATAACTCCAATGGAAGGAAAACAACAA
>JACQKO010000053.1 GCA_016204525.1 Candidatus Levyibacteriota bacterium
AGTGAGGCTAGTCTTAGGCGTGAAAATGTGGAAAAAGGCAATTGCTAGGTAGATAATATAAATAGTTACAATAGTTAGAATGGTTAAAATAGTTTAAAACTATGTAGCCATTCAGCTATTTAGCCATTTTTGGGATAATATTTCTTATATTGACGGCGTGGCGATATACTCTATTATATTTTGATATACACCTGCAGGCTGGCTCGCTGATATATTAACTTTGTAGGTAATCTTTCCTTCTCTGTTTCTACCGACATTAGCGCTGCTCATAACAACGTGAGCTGTTTCGCCGGCTTCTGCGCTTGCAAACCGCTTATAGAAATTTTTCGAAGCAAAGCCGGAGTTACAATCCGATCCTGAAACATTATCACATCTGTAACCCAACCCGTAAGTTAACGGAGAAGTCCAGGCTGCTCCTTGCGTATGCGAACAATTTCCCGCATCGCAAGTTGTATCCGGAATATCTGCCCGCCCCGCTTCGCCCTGCACCAGACGGTGCGGGGCTTCGCTTGGCGAGGCCGGGGTATTAGTGGAGGATATCCTTAAGGGGTGATCTTCCTGCACTGTCACTTGATAGCCTGACGTTGAACCTTGTGAGATAGTTAATGTATTGTCTCGAATTACAGGTTCTCCGGGAACAAGCGCCCCAAAATTTATATCGGTAGTTGAGATAGAAAAAGTAAAAGGTATTATGGAATATATGTAGTGAAAACCGGCTCTTACTTTGTAGTTTGCGCCGCTGTATTGTCTCGGAGCAGACTCGCTGCCGCTAAAAGTGACCGTACCGCCGGTTGCGGTTTCTTTTCCTCCAAAAGAGTTGATTTCTGACTGAATAATATATTGGCTGTTGCTCATTCCTAGTGCATTTGCCTCGATTGCAAAAGATAGTATAAATAGAACAAAAGATATCAAGCTTCCTATAGTGATGAGAGGTTTAAGTAGGTATTTATGATTCATGTTTTCTATTTATTTCTAACACCGCTTTGATTTTCGCGGATTTATAGCCGATTACCGCTGATCCGGGAATATCTCGCTATTAATCAGCAGAGTGAATCGTCCTGTGCTTCTTTACGTAAGTCTTCAGCTTTCTGCTCTATGTCTTCGATCTCGTCTATCTCGTCTTCATTTTGAGTTTTCTCGCGCAGGACTTCCGCGTCTTCAAGGATCTGGCCGGTTTTGTCCTCAACTTCCCGAGATAGCTTTTCTCTTCGCTGAAACTCTCGACCAAAGAAGTAGGAGATAGGCGATAGAAAGACTAGGGAGCCAAGCTTAATTAAGTTTGAAATAAGATCTCCTTCATTCAAAGACTGAAAGAATACAGCCCCTAGACCCAATAGAAGCACAAATACGGTTCCCGGTTCAAATAAGAATACAATGCCAAAAAGGAGAAAATAAAGCAGGAAGAAGAGATTTGAACTGAGGCCGCCAGTTAAAAAGATCGAAAGCAAAAGAGCTAAAGTTATAGTAAAGACTTCCTTATTGGAGCCTACAAATAACTCCTCGTCCCGCCGACTCCTTTGCCTAATAACAATAAATATGACAGACGCCGCTATGACTAATCCCAAGATTGGCGTCATGTAGGATGATAAAGGGGTTGAGATTATAATTAACACAAGCGCGCAAGCAATTATCAGACTGGTTGATTGAGTGAAGAACCTCATGGTTTAAGTATACAACTGACAACTAACAACTAACAACTGACATTATTAAATCCTAAATCCTAATATCCCTCCAGGCCAGAGGCCCTCTGGGCCGGAGGCTAAATCCTAAACAATACCTGAGGTGGGAGGTTAGAAGCTGGAAGCTGGATTTATGAAATGGGAAGTGTGATTAAATCTCACATCTAACCTCATTATCTAGCTTCACATTTCCAATTTCCCACATCACGTTTAGGATTTAGTGCTTAGGATTTCTGCTATAATCTACGTATGAACAAAACCTACTCCGCTAAAGCCTCGAGGGGCAAGCAGGACTATAATTCAGGAGAGATTGAGTCGAAGTGGCCCTTCGACTCCGCTCAGGGTAAACAAACGTATAATCCGACCGCTATTGAATCGAAATGGCAGGCTATTTGGGAGAAGGAGAAGATTTTTTCGCCGGACCTCACAAATGCCCAGAATCCCTATTATACCCTTATGATGTTTCCGTATCCCTCAGCCGAGGGACTTCATGTTGGCAACATGTATGCTTTCACGGGGGCCGATATTCAAGGTCGCTATATGCGAATGAAAGGTAAGGATGTTTTTGAGCCGATTGGTCTTGATGGATTTGGAATACACTCGGAGAACTACGCAATTAAGGTCGGGCGCCATCCAAGAGAACAAGCAAAGATATCGCAAGAAAACTTCTATCGGCAACTTCGCGCAACCGGAAATGCTTATGACTGGACTCGAACATTAGAAACTTATGATGCAGATTATTATAAATGGACACAGTGGATATTTGTTCAAATGTTCAAAAAAGGTCTGGCTTACCGTAAAAAAGCGCAGGTAAACTGGTGCCCGAGTGATTTGACGGTTTTAGCAGACGAGCAAGTTATTGATGGAAAGTGCGAAAGGGATGGTTCGACAGTCGAAAAAAGAGATCTTGAACAGTGGTTCTTCAAAATCACGGAATATGCTGATGAACTCCTTAATGGTTTGAATCAGATTGATTGGCCTGAAAAGATCAAAATCGCCCAGAAACAGTGGATAGGAAAGAAGATTGGAATAAACATTAAATACAAAGTAGACGATCTTGAAGACACTATCGAAGTGTTTACGACAAGGCCCGACACCAACTTTGGAGCGACTTTTATTGCACTTGCCCCCGAGCATCCGTTAGCACTCAAATTGGCAACTGCTGAAAGCAAAAAAGATGTAGAAAGATATATTAACGTCAGCAAGAAAAAAACGGATCAGGAAAGAAAAGAGGATGGGAAAGAGAAAACCGGAATTTTCACCGGTGCCTATGCAATAAACGATTTGACCGGTTACAAAATGCCTATTTGGGTTTCGGATTTTGTTCTTATGGAATTCGGTACGGGTGCTGTTGTAGGTGTTCCCGGCCATGATAAGCGTGATTTTGAGTTTGCTAAAAAGTTTGGCTTAAAAATTATAAGAGTAGTGGTAGGTACCGATCGGGACAGTTCGGATATTACCAAAATCGAGCAAGTCCAAGAGGAAGAAGGAAGGATGGTAAATTCTGACTTTTTGAACGGCATGGATATTCACGAAGCAACAATTAAAATAATGGATTATATGGAAGAGAAAGGGCATGGGAAACGCAAAGTCACATATCACCTTAGGGATTGGTTGATTTCCCGCCAAAGATATTGGGGGCCACCGATTCCAATGGTTTATTGTTCGACTTGCGAAAAAAATGGTCGCGGTGAGCGTAAAGATATGCCCGGCTGGTGGACAGTTTCTGAAGATCAATTGCCAGTTGAGCTTCCAGATGTTAAAGATTGGCGGCCGCAGGGAACGGGTACGTCTCCGTTAGCAAATCACCCCGAATTCTATGAAACTACATGCCCATCCTGTAATAGTTCTGCAAAACGGGAGACAGATGTTTCAGATACCTTTTTAGACAGCTCTTGGTATTACTTGCGGTATTTAAGCATTGGGAGTGGGGGGAAACAAAAGAATATATCCAAAGATATCAAATCACATCAATCATTGGAAATTGGTAGTATTGGAAATTGGAAATTCGACGAACCGTATGAAATTAATATGGTGAGGAAGTGGTGTCCTGTAGCAATCTATATTGGCGGATCAGAGCATTCGGTGCTACACCTTTTATATGTTCGTTTTGTCGCAATGGTATTGCATGATTTGAATTCTCCCCTTGCGCTTCCATTCCAGGAGCCTTTTCCGCGTTTCTATGCCCACGGACTTCTGATCTCGGAAGGCGCAAAAATGAGTAAAAGTCGAGGCAATATAATAGTGCCTGATGATTACATTAAGAAGTTCGGCGCAGATACGCTACGACTATATCTTATGTTTTTAGGACCATTTGACCACGGGGGAGATTTTAGAGATACAGGGATCGAAGGAATGAATCGCTTTGTTCGTCGCGTTTGGACGCTCCTCACAAAAACAACTGACAACTTACAACTTACAACTGACAGGTTGAGATTTATGCATAAGACGATTAAAGCTGTTAGCGAGGATATTGAATCTTTTTCCTACAATACTGCGATTGCAAGGCTGATGGAGTGGTATAATTTCATATCAAATAGCAAATATCAAATATCAAAAATGGAGGCGGAGGTTTTTTTGAAACTACTTGCGCCATTTGCGCCGCATTTGACGGAGGAACTCTGGGGAAGAGTATCAAGGGTATCAAAAGTATCAGAAGTATCAAAGGGGATTCATTTCGAAGAGTGGCCGGAATATGACGAGAAATATTTGGTCGAGGATCAAGTAACGGTTGTGGTTCAAGTTAATGGTAAGAGGAGAGGGGAAGTCACGGTTGATAGTTCGAATATTGACAAAAAGCAAGAAGTCGAAGCTTTGGCGCGAAAAGAAATCGAAAAATATGTAAAAGGCAAACTCGTGAAAAACATCATCTACGTACCAGGCCGCATTATTAACTTTGTAATTTAACTTATGACTTATAACCTGTGATTTATAAGTCATCTGTTATAAGTAATTAGTTTTTGCCTAGTTTACTTCTTGATTCCCTGCCCGCGGCAGGCAGGCATAATTCTTCTGCTTTTATTGCCTATTGCAAAGAAACTCTCGGGCAGGTTATTCTTTATTCATGGAGAGATTTTTTACAAGACCATGGCTCAAGGCATTATCAGGTCTATTCATTAATTTCTCTGCCGCGTGGTTTGCGCTTATTTTCATAACACCAATCTTCACAAAAGTCTCGTCATCCGAGGCTACTTTTACCTTGACACGAGATTTTATCTATGGTATGTTATTTCTAATTGCAACAGTAAAAATAGAGGAGAAATTAGAAAATGAACGATATCCTTAGTATATCTACTAATGCCCAGATAGCAGGTGCTCTCATACTTATTGTGTTCTTATTAATGTATATTGTTTTTGGCAAGAAAACTTTAAGACCCAAAAGCAAGAGATAATTACATTATGGATACAAGAGAAATTTTAGCGACAGTACTGCTCCTGATAGTTGTTTTTCTTATGTATATTGCGTTTTGGAAAAAGTCCCCAAAGTCCAAAAGATAACTTGCCTCTTGACGCTTCACCCCTTACCCTTGTAATCTAAATTGATGCAAGATTCTGAAAAATCCCTTCAGGACAGGCTAATCGAGTTTGGTAAGAAGAATTTTTTAATTTTGGGTTTGTTTTCCGTAGGATTGATATTGATAGGTATTGGTTTGATACAGATATTTGGGTCAAGAGAAACACAAATAAAATTCGAAAAAGGGGAGGATGTAGCAGGCGTGGAAAGTTCGAAAATTAAAGTTGACGTTGAAGGAGAAGTAATAAAACCGGGAGTTTATGAGCTTTCAGGGGATGCGCGTGTGCAGGATGCTCTAATTGCGGCCGGCGGGTTAACTTCGGACGCAAATAGAAAATCCATCAATCTTGCAGCAAAAATTGCGGATGGACAAAAAATTTACGTGCCCGCCGTGGGCGAAGTTATTTCGGCAAGTAATAGCAATACGAATCAAGGAACAACCTTAAATTTAGGCAGTGTGTCGATTAATTCGGCAACTGAGGCGCAACTTGATACGTTGCCGGGAATAGGACCTGTTACTGCAGGGAAAATTATAAACGGGCGGCCGTATGGTCAAGTAGAAGAACTTTTGGAACGCAAGATTGTTGGTAAGGCAACATTTGAGAAGATAAGTGATTTGATCACGCTATGATCAAAGATAATTGAAAATAGCTACTGGAGAATGGAAAATAGTAATGGAAAGTTGAAAATGGAAAACAGTTAAGTGACAATTAAATTGCCAATTTCCAATATCTAATTTCCATTACCATTTTCTAATTTCTAGCAACCAATTTCTATATTCTATGGTTCGTTTTATCATTTTTCTTTCCCTTAATCTTGCCGTTCGTCTTTCTCTTTTTTACTCTCAGGATCATAATTTTTCGGATAGTCAACCCCGATTTGATCGGGGTCAAAAATCGCATCTTCCAATAATTTCAGAGGCCAAAGATAAAATCATCAGCACCTTTAACAAAGGTTTGCCAAATGAAGAATCAGCTCTTCTTTTAGGAATAGTTTATGGTGAGAAGGGAAGCTTTGATCGAGATTATTTTGAAGCCATGAGAAGAACGGGAGTGCTTCATGTGATTGCCGCCTCAGGAATGAATGTCACAATGACGGCCGGAGTGATATTTGCCGTTTTGGCATTTTTAGTGAAACGGACTTATGCTCTTGTTTTTGCTTCTTTTGCAATACTGATTTACACGGCTCTTGCCAATTTTGAAGAATCAATTGTTCGAGCCTCAATTATGGCGATATTGGCATATAGCGCAGGACTCCTTGGGCGCCAGAACACTTCTCTTTTAGCATTGTTTATAGCAATATTCCTTATGGTTTTTTATGATCCCGGGATTTTAGAAAAAATAGGTTTTCAGCTCTCTGTTGCCGCAACCGCCGGCATAATCTTGTTCGATCCCATATTCAAAAAGCTATTCCGGAGCATCTTTTTTGAGGATTTTAGAACTACGCTTTCGGCGCAAATCGCGACAGTTCCTATCTTGCTTTTCTATTTTTCAACCTATTCGCCGATTTCTGTTATTGCTAACCTTTTGATTCTTTGGACCGTGCCGCCAATCATGATCCTGGGAATATTAGCTTCGATTCTCAGCTTGTTCACGCAAGTTCTGGCAGCGCCTCTATTATGGTTGGCGCTTCCCCTGCTCCTTTATTTTAAGTGGATCGTTTTGTTTTTGAATAAATATGCGTTTGAATTGGAAACGCAAAATCTTCCAATCGCACTTACCCTCGGATATTATTTTATAGTTTTGGCAGCAATTTTGTGGATTTACAAAAAGTGGGGGATAAGAGTATGAAGAAAATACTTATTCCCATGATTCTTTCTTTTGTTGCTCTTGTTTTTCTGTTCTCCTATCAAGCGGGACAGCTGTCCGATAGGGTTTTGACAATTGTTTTCTGCGATGTGGGGCAGGGCGATGCAATTTACATTCGAACACCTGGTTCAATAGATATTCTTGTCGATGGCGGTCCCGCCTTCGCCAAGGCTTCCGCGGGCAAGCCCGACAAATTGAATGCTCCGGTCTTAGATTGTCTTTCAGAGAATATGCCATTGATGGATCGGGAGATAGAGTTAGTTTTTGCAACTCACCCTGATGCTGACCACATAGCAGGGCTTGTAGATGTTATAGAAAGTTATACTGTGAAATCTTTTAATACTGTTGCTGCGGAAAAGAAGACTAAGATTTTTGAGACTCTTAAAAAAACAATTCAAGAGAAGAAAGTTCCATATCAAGAAATTAGAGCAGGGTCAAAATTTACCCTCTCAGACGGCGTCACGATAGAAACAAAATGGCCCGCCTACGCACAAGGCTTCGGCGGGCAAGCCAAAGATACTAATGAATATTCCTTGGTTCAAATTTTAACATTTGAAGATTTCGACTTGCTATTGACAGGGGATGTTACATTCGAAATTCTTAATGGTTTGGATTTCAGTTCGAATTCGATTGAAGTCTTCAAGCTGCCACATCATGGGTCAAAAACAGGCGTTGATAATTCGACTTTTCAAAAAATCAAAGCCTCTCTTGCCATAATATCGGCCGGCCGAAACAATTCTTACTATCACCCCCACCCAAGCGTTCTAAACATGCTTCGAAAGTATAATATTGAGTATAAAAGAACAGACATTGAGGGGCAAATCAAAATTGTCACCGACGGCAAAACCACAAAAGTGGTGAATTAAATTTTGAGAGGTTTTCCATAACCTCTAGCGCTTACTTAGGTAGCCGATCGTGTTTTTTCTTTTGGACAGAATTATACTGCAGGCTCTCCCAATCCAGAAGTTTGCCAATAAACAACCCAAAACAACGGAAAACAAGACTTGATCTTATTCTAACATTAAGAAAATAATTGTAAACTTAAGCAGCCTTTATTTCGCCTCGTTTCTGTTTTGCTAAAGAATAATATTTGGGTTTGCCATTAACAGAAACCATTACCCTACCTTCTTTTACTAATGAATTTAAAAACCTCATAACTCCAGCTCTATGTAAACCCACCTGACTCGATAATTCGTTAATGGATTTTGGTTCTTCTTTTAGAAGTTCGAGGATTTGACGTCTTTTTTCTGCTGCAATTTCTCGTCTTTGCTTGTATAATTGTAAAAATTCCAGATCCACATTAAGGGTTTCTTTTCCATGTTGTGGTAACTGACCCAAAACCACTGGAACAACTGTTGATGAAACTGTTTCATGTACTTTTCTATCATCATTAACTATTCCCAAATATGGTTTAAGGAACTCAGAAAAAACTATCCGACCTGTTGAATTTAAACTTGCAGCAGACTCTCTTTCCCCGTGCTTAAATTTTCCTACTCTAGCAAGGAATCCGAGATTTTCGAGGCTTGAAAATACGGATCTTATTCCTGCAGTTAAAGAATTCTGATTATAATGCTGTCTTATTTCATCAGGTATTAAATCCAAAACAGCTATTAAGGTGATTAATTGGCCATTTTCTCCTAGATTACGACAAATTTCAATCAATTGAGTTGATAACTTCCATGAGCTATGTGGTAGCCTTTTATCTGGAAGCGCTCCTTCGCCTAACCTAAAAGTTGTCTGTGGGGCCACTGTTAAACCTACAGCCTCATAGTCAATCACTCCTGCTACACTTAGTGCATAGATTATATCTTTTGCATGTGACTGTTCTAGCTTTAGATTCCTAGCAATATCAATTTCCCTAACAGGGAACTCTTGTTGTGAAAGATATTCCAAAATCTTTGCTCTAATGTATTGAGTCGTGAGTCCTGCACTAGTAGGTTTTTTAATGTGCCCAAAGACTTTAGTCAAGCTAATACCTGTGCGTTTTTCAAAATCTAAAGACAAACAGGCAGCTGGAACCCCATATTTTCTACCTGATTCAGTACGGGTAAAACCAACTACAATGTTTTCTCCAAATTGCCTAAAAAATTTTGAACTCAGACCATGTTGATAAGGGATTTTGTTTGCAACCCTAAGGTGGGATTTCTTATCTAAACCAGAAAGTTCCGTACCTGCATAAACATCGAGAAAATTTCGCCAAAAATCCTCAGTGGTTATATAGTTTGGAAGATCTGGAATAAGAAGAAAATCTACACTTCTTTTACTCTCAACAAAAGAAAGAAGTAAAACCTCAAGACGTTCATCTGGTTCTTGAGGAAACTCAGCAAAGGACCTCTCGGTTTTAACTTTTGGTCTCTCTGCTAAATTTGGAAGTTTTTCAACTAAAACTTGTTGTTCTTTGCTCCTCATTTAATAATTATACTGAACAAAATGTAAAATTACAACTATGGGATTATTATTTTGGGGAAA
>JACQKO010000054.1 GCA_016204525.1 Candidatus Levyibacteriota bacterium
CTTTTTTTTAGATGGTTTCGAAAAGACGTATCCGTTCGATACAACCGACTTTATTTTAATAAAAAAGTGTCAAAGAGTCAAAGAGAGAAAAGAGTCACTTGCCCCGTTTAGAAATAAATTTCTAACGGGGCTTGCGAAGACTGAAGACAAACCGATCCTCGGGATTCCACCTGTCGCCAGGACCCGCCCAATAGGAGTCGAACCACAGACCGTCCCCATAGCGCTCCAGCCTGAACACGTACGGAGAGCCGTGGCGATCTGGAATCGGTTCCATCCCTATATAAAACCGATCACTTATTGGTTGATCCGTATATTTAAGACGGTATTGTGGGCCGGTTTCAGGCGGACAAAATTCAAGCCCAAGTTCTTTGATGCGCCCGGTTGTGCCTTTTTCAGGATTACCCCACATCTCTTCCGAGGTATGTATTTGTTCATCCTGAAAAAGATCACGGACCGTAAGATGAATAAGGGTTTTTAGCTCTTGGTTTTTAAGTGTGGCGAAATTTTGGTTTAGCATCATGTCGGGAGCAAAGTCTGAGACTTGGATTTTCAGAGATTCGTCTATGATTCCTTCATTGTACTGCTCTCTCCTTTCATTAAATTCCTTAAGGTCGATTGGTTCAACTGCGAAGTCCTGTTCAATTCTAATTCTGCCTTCCGGGAAAGAGGTATAAATATGCTCAATATTGTATTGTGAAAGTATGTCAAAAATGCCAGGAGTCAATCTTCCAACGAAAGCGCGCGTACTTTCATTTATTTCGCTCGCCTTGCGTGCTATCTGCTCCGGTTCGCAATTGAAAATAATAAGCATATCAACCTCTGGACTTCGGGAAGATCTGATTTCGCCAATCCTAGGATCGCGTTCAAATCCGAATCCTTCAATTTGTGAGTCTATCTCATAAAGGAAGTATAACTCCTCATTTGTTAACTCTTCTTCCCTACTCATCTTATTTTCAATATCTGTTAACCTGCGCATATCCGCCACTTTTTTTTGATAGGAAGCTCCGTCAGAAAATTCTTTTAGTTTCTCATCAACTATGGATACAATTTGAGAGTCAAGGTTTTGTTCCGCTTCAATTCCACGAATCTCGGCAATTCTGTCTCCCTCCATGCGAATTGCGGCTCTTGGAATAGTTGGTTTACCTTCTCGATCAAATGAATAGTAAACATAAAAATCTCCGCCTTGAAGTTGAACTTGCGCTGTTGATTCTCCCGCAGTGCACCAGCCTGTTCCATGACCTTGGAGGGACTGGACAAGAGGCATATGGTCTCCCCCTTGATTATACTTAACCCATTCTCCATGAGTCGCACTAAGTTCCTCTTCAGATGCGGGTGTAACTTTCTCAATTGCCCAGGCATAAAGTTTTGGGAAATTTTCAGCTTTAAGAAGCGCTTCGAATTCTTTTGAGTCTTCTTGATCAAGAGATGAAAAATCAACACTTTGTCCTTTGTATTTTTTTTCGACCGCATCAAGAACATAAGCAAGTGCTTCACGGTTTAAGTCTGGGAAAGGTTTGGTTGTGCCGCGGGAGCGCTGAGGATACTGTTTCTTCTCTTTATCATACTCCGCCATGTTAAGCACGTTTCTAAGCGTGAAGTATTTTAAGCTGTCCTGATATGGAGCGTCAGGAGACGAGAGATAGTCAATCCATTTATCAAGACTCGATCTTTGATCGGAAATTAAAGCTTCCGTGTTTTGTCTTTTTAATTCTTCAAAATCTACATACTCAAGATCCGCTCCCTGTCCGCGTTCGCGAATTATTCGTCTTTGGTTCTCCCAAAAGCTTTCTGGGATTTCATCAGGTTTGATAACATATCTTGCATGAAAACGTCCTTTGATTAAATCAAGATTATGTTCGTGTCTTTGAGGACCACCACGATCAACAATTTCATGGAAGCGATTCAGGTAATTTTGAATACGATAGATGGGGTCTTGTGGAGCTTTTTCGCCTGTTCGCATTTGAGTGCGTTCTGCCGCAATTTCTGCCTCCGGGCTTTTATGCAGATTATATTTATTTTTAAGTAATTGGCTTGCGGCATCTTGAGTTTCCACACTCATATTATAACAACTTGCGGGTTCTATACAATAAGTTCTCGCAGGGGGCAGGATAAATGTTTGCAAGATGCCGGGCAATATTTGCGGCCGTAGTCGATCATGCGGAATGTGAATTCCTGCCATTCGCTTTTTGGCAAGATTGCCATTAAATCACGTTCGATAATATCGGGATTCGAACTTTTGGAGAGGCCGAATAATTGCGAAAGGCGCCGAACATGAGTGTCAACCGCAATTCCTTCAACAATACCGTAAATGATCCCCAAAACTACGCTTGCAGTTTTGCGGCCAACCCCAGGAAGCGCTGTCATTTCGCTCATCAAACGAGGCAGCTGTCCATTATATTTTTTAGAAATTTCTTTTGCCGCCGCGATTATATTTTTTGCCTTCCCACGATACAAACCGATGCTTTTGATATACAATTCAAGTTCGCTCTGAGAGAGATTCGCGAAATCTTTTGCCGTTTTAAACTTAGCGAACAAGCGCGGCGTTACTTCATTTACCTTCTTATCCGTAGTTTGCGCCGATAAAATAACGGCAACGAGCAATTGAAATGGAGTTTTGTATTCCAAGACCGTTTTTGTAACAGGAAAAAGTTTTTTTAATTCTCTAACAATCTCTGCGGCCTTCGTTTTCTTGTTCATTCGCCGATGATCTCGCCTAGAACTTTTGCGAGTTTTTTGTAATCATGGCGAATCATGCTTCTTTTCAGCGCATCCCCTTTTTGCGGCTCGGCCTCTTTTCTTGAAAGAACAGGCGCCCGGATAATCTTTGTACCGGGGAGATTGTTGTCTAAATCATCCTCAACCGGAATGGAATTTTCATCCTCATATTTTCCTACTGCTCCAGGGGGAAATTTTTTATCGTTATTCAACAAAACAGTATTAATTCGCGCGATAGGCATATATTGCGCGAGATCTTCAAAATAGGTTGACGCGCGGTAATTGTAAGCCTCGCCATATTTAGTCATCAAATTCATGATAAATATAATCTGAGCTTTCGACTCAAGTAACGCATCAACAACACCACTAACTACTAGGTTGGCAATTGTATTTGTGTAAAAATCTCCTGGGCCCAAGATAATAGCATCAGCATTAAGTATTTCTTCCCGTGCCTTCTCAGTTATAGTTGCAGCAGGACGAGTAAAAAGCTTTTTTATCCTAAGTTTTCCGTCGTGCTCGGGTTCATCTATTTGATGTTCTCCTACAACCTCAAGTCCATTTTCGTATTGAGCGACAAGGCGGACATCTTCATGAGAAATTGGAAGAATTTTACCCTTTACTTTTAAAATTTCAGACGTCTGTTCGATTGCTTTTTCTTGTGATCCTGCAATATCAGCTACTGCTGCCAAAAAAAGATTCCCGAATGTCATTCCGCTTATCCCCTGTCCCTTGTGATATCGATATAAAAAAAGCTCTCGCAAAAGAGAAGGTCTTGAAGAAAGCGCAACCATTGCAAGTCTTACACCAGAAGTCGGAAGCAAACCGAACTCGTCTCTTAGGACTTTATTCGATCCACCGTCGTCCACCATCGTAAGAAGCGCGGTGATCTCGTACGGCTTGTGACGAAGTGACAAAAGGACAGTATATGTACCGGTTCCGCCGCCAATCACAACGACCTTTTTCATGCAATACAGGGTATTATATCAAAAGTAATAAGCAAATATCCCAATATGCAAATTTCAAATGAATCTATAAATGCCTAAATCTATTTAATGATTAAATCATTTACTTATTTAGACATTCATTTGCTTATTTGAGTTTTGCTTATTTGCTTATTAAAGTCGGTTGTCAGTAGTCGGTTGTCAATGGTTACTTGCGGCGGATGCCTTTAAAGAGGCGTTTTTTGTGGCCATTATCCGCCAAAGGCGAACCAACCTTGGGTTGGCCGTTTTCTGTTGGTCGTTCTTCTACCTCTGTGGTTTCAGACTCTAAATCTTTCGCTACCTCCTCCATACCTTCTGTGTCTGACTTTTTCTCAAGGTTATCTTCTCGCGTTCTATCTTCGACAAAATCCTCGAATAGCTCAAGCCCTAAATCCGTCAATTCCCTAAGAATCTGTCTGCCTCGTTTTGTAGTCAAAAGAGTGGCAAGAAGAGCGCCAATTGCAAGGCCCCAAAAAAATGCATTTCCCCCATGCTTGCCATGTTTAGTCTCCATCTTTTGCCCGCCTCAAAATCTTTGAAATTGTTTTCAGGGATTTGGTGCTTAAAAGAAGACCAGAGAGAAAAGACATTGGCTCAGATACTGATTCTGTGATGCTTTCAGTGTTCTCAAGAACACGAGTTGCACGGGAAAGAGTTCTTCGCAGTTCTTTTAAAATAAAGAAAATCTGAATGCCCAATACTAGAAGAAGCATGGCCAGAAGAACAATCACAACAAGTAAAACTGCTTGGACAGGATCAACCATGTAATTAAATTACCACGAACAGGATTTAAAAGCAATATCACAAAAAAGTATCTAAGATGTAAGAGTTAAGATGTAAGAGATTACTTACATCTTACAACTTAAAACTTGTAAACTATTTGACTTTGATGTTGATTTCGCGGTGGGACTCTTTTCCGAATCGGTTTTTTGCAACAACTTCTATTTTCTTATCGCCTGAAAAAACAAAGATTGATTTCTTAAAATCTCCCGAAAGCGCTACGTAAGCTTCATCTCCGTCAATTAAGACAGTTGCGTAAGGATCGGTTCTACCCTCTACCTCAACTACATTGCCCGTAATTTCTTGTCCGCTCCGAGGCTTTTCAATTGAAAGGCGAGGTGCAAAAATAATTGAGTTATATTGAAAGAGTATATATCCCAGTATTAAAAGAATAACTGTTAAAAATAGGAAGCTTCGGGAATTCAAAAAAAACTTCTTATTAAATTTGTGCTGATATTTTCTAAATTCAGGCACTATCGGAATGTGGTGAGATTTATATTCACGTCGGAATAATGGCACTATTGATGCAGTATTTATACCAAGGTATTTTGCATAGTTTTTTACAAAGCCCAAAGCATAACTTTCAGACGGAAGACTCTGGAATTGGCCATCTTCAATTGCCTCAAGAAATTCCTTTTTTATTTTCGTATCTTGCGCGACGCTATCAAGATCTAATTCTTTTCCTTCTCGTGCCTGTCTTAAAATATCGCTAACTTTCCTCATAAAAATACTACCAATACAGTACCAATACTACCAATTTCCAATAGTTCAATTATTTCGTTGGGGCTAATTGATTTATTTGTAGTATTTGTGTGCATTTGTAGTATTTGTAGTATTTTATTATTGTTGACTTAAGAATTGTTCGGGGTCACGTATTAAGACGTCGCGAGGTTTTGAGCCTTCTCCCGCACCGACCACTCCTGCCTCTTCAAGTTGTTCTAAAATTCTTGCCGCCCTATTAAAACCTATAGACAATCTTCTTTGTAAAAGAGAAGAAGATGCCCTGTCATGCGCGCAAACAATTCGCACCGCCTGTCCAAAAAGTTCATCTCGACCGGTGCTTCCACTTGCCCCAAATCCTCGCTTTAAATTTACCTGCTGCTCAACCACTTCGCTCGTGTATTGAACCGGAATTCCTCGTGATTTAATAAAGTTCACGACGCGCTTTACATCTTGTTCCGATACAAAAGTTCCCTGAATTCTTGTAGGCTTTGCCTGATCCGGAGGAATATAAAGCATGTCTCCTCGACCTAAAAGTTTTTCGGCTCCCGGCTGATCAATGATCACTTTGCTATCGACCATAGAAGAAACATTAAAAGAAATCCTGCATGGGATATTCGCTTTGATTAAACCAGTCAACACGTCAACAGAGGGCCGCTGAGTCGATAAAACAAGGTGAATGCCGGTTGCGCGAGCCATTTGCGCTAAACGGGCAACAGAATCCTCTACTTCAACTGCCGCAAGTGCCATCAAATCAGCAAGTTCATCTATTAAAATTACAATATACGGACGCGCTTGGAAGCCAGCCAGTTCATTATACGAATC
>JACQKO010000057.1 GCA_016204525.1 Candidatus Levyibacteriota bacterium
TGACGGTCACAATATTCGCGCTTTTGTTGATACCATTAATCAAGCGAGGGCCGTTCATCAAAAACCCTCTGTGATAATTGCCCACACGATCCCGGGGTTTGGAGTAGATTTCATGGAAAACAAATTTGAGTGGCATGGAAAACCGCCAAACGCTGAAGAAGCAATTAAAGCATTAAAAGAATTACGAACGTTGGAAGGTAAGATTATAAGCGAACACCAATAGTACCGATGCTAATATACTAATGAATACTAATCATACTAATAACAATTCCGGCAAGCTGATATTTCCTAAGCTTTCATACGTTATTACTGGTGTTTGTTTTGAAATTCATAATAGTTTAGGAAGGTTTGCACGAGAGAAGCAATATTGTAATGCTCTAGAGTCCAAGCTAAGGGAACTGGAACTACCTTATACCCGCGAGTTAAATGTTAAAAATACCGGCAATATTTTAGATTTTGTGGTCAACAATAAAATAATTGTAGAAATTAAAGCTAAGAGAGTTATTTTAAAAGATGACTATTATCAAATTCAGCGATATCTTCAAATCTTAAACCTCAAACTAGGCCTATTAATAAATTTTAGAAACAGATATTTAAAACCAGTAAGAGTCGTTAGAATAGATACCAATGCAAGGATTCGATTTATTTAAAATGTGTAATCAAATTATTCGTATAATTAGCATGAATTCGTATATTAGTATCGCACTATGATTAACCCTGATTCAAGATTAAACCCTAAATTGTTTGATAAAGATGTTGAGATGGTACCAACCCGATATGGATATGGCGAGGGTCTCGTCATGCTTGGCGAACAAGATCCAAACGTAGTGGTACTTTGTGCAGACTTAACCGAATCAACAAAGAGCGAGGAATTTGCAAAAAAATTCCCGGATCGTTTTTTTGAAGTTGGTGTAGCCGAGCAAAATATGGCGGCCATTGCAGCTGGTCTTGGTGTCTCGGGGAAAACTGCTTTTGTCTCATCTTATGCTGCTTTTTCTCCCGGAAAAAACTGGGAAACAATTCGAACAACGATTATTTATAACGACTCGAATGTTAAAATCGCAGGGCATCACTCAGGGATTATGACAGGGCCTGATGGGGCAACACATCAAGCAACAGAAGATATTGCGTCCGTTAGAGCTTGGCCAAACATAAATATTTTTGTCCCCTGCGACTCAATTGAAGCAAAAAAAGCAACAATTGCAGCTGGGAAAATAAAAGGCCCTGTTTATTTAAGATTTACTCGTGATAAAAGTCCGGTCATAACAACCGAACAAACACCATTTGAGCCTGGGAAGATTCAAATTTATTGGACATCGAAAAATCCGCAAGTCGTGATATTCGGAATGGGTTGGTTATTATATCAAGCTCTCCTTGCAGCAAAGGAACTTGAAAATGACGGAATCGGAGTGCTTGTTGCGAATGTGTCAACAATTAAATCGATTGATGAAGATTCAATTATAGATCTTACCCAAGAAACAGGAGCTTGTGTTTCTGTCGAAGACCACCAAATTACAGGCGGTTTAGGAGGGGCAATTGCTGAGGTCCTTGTTCGAAACAAGTCTGTCCCTATGGAATTCGTGGGTCTTCAAAATACTTTTGGCGAATCAGGAAAACCTGCCGAACTTATTAAAAAATACAAAATGGACAAAGACGCCGTGGTTGCTGCAGTAAGGAAAGTTATTTCTAGGAAATAATTTCCAATTGCCAGTTGCCAATTTCCAGTTAGTTTCGAACTGAACAATTTATCAATTGAATGATTAATTGGAAACTGGAAAATCGAAACTGGAAACTGTTTGCCTAATTTTAATATGAATCCTGATCTTATAAATGAGCTTAAACAATCTTTCAAAGGTGATATTTCAACCGACGAAACGATACTTATAGAATATAGTCACGATGCTTCCTTATTCGAATTAAAGCCCAAAGTCGTTGTTTTTCCCAAGGATCAGGAAGACGTTGAATATTTGGTTAATTTTGTAAGCAAACATAAAAAAGAAGATCCCAAACTTTCGCTCACTGCACGATCAGCCGGAACAGACATGAGCGGAGGCGCGCTTTCAGAATCAATTGTTGTTGCTTTTGGTAAATACTTTAACCACACGCCTGTTATAAATGGGAGCATTGCGACAACTGAGGCCGGCGTATTTTACCGCGATTTTGAAACGGAAACTTTAAAACAAAATCTCATTTTCCCGTCTTATCCTGCGTCCAAAGGAATTTGCGCCATGGGAGGAATCTTCAGTAATAATTCGGGCGGAGAAAAATCACTTCAGTATGGTAAAGCAGAAAAATATGTAAGGCGTTTAAAAGTAGTTCTTTCTGACGGAAAAACATACGAATTAAAAAAACTAAACGAACAGGAATTCAAGAAAAAATTAAGCCAAGACGATTTTGAAGGAGAAATTTATAAAAAGATATACAAACTTATAATTGATAACTATGGAGAGATAGTGCGCGCCAAACCCGACGTATCAAAAAACTCGGCCGGATATTTTCTTTGGAATGTTTACGATTCCGACAATAAAACTTTTGACTTAACCCAACTCTACATAGGAGCTCAGGGCACATTAGGTTTGCTTCTCGAAGGCGACCTGGAACTTGTCCCGATCCACGCACACCGCGGAATGCTGATCATTTATCTTCATGACATGTCTCATATTGGACAAATAAGTAATTCTGTTCTCGAACTTGCTCCTGAAAGTTTTGAATCATACGATGATAATACTTTAAAACTTGCATTAAAGTACTTTCCAGAATTTGCAAAACAGCTCGGATTGTTCGGAATGATTGAGGCGGGGCTTGCGTTTTTACCTGCATTTTTAGAATTGTTCACTGGAAGAAAATTGCCAAAACTAGTTCTTCAGGTTGATTTTACAAGTGACAATAGGAGAGAGGTAGATGATAAACTTCAAGCTTTACGCGACAAGCTAAAACCACTCCACCCTACAACCCAAATTGCGGAGGAAGGGCAAGAAAAAAAATATTGGCTTGTAAGACGGGAAAGCTTTAATTTGCTCCGCAAAAAAATTCGGGATAAACACACTGCTCCCTTTATTGATGACTTTGTTATAAAACCGGAATATATTTCAGAAGTGATACCCCAAGTGACCGACATTCTTAAAAAATATCCGGAGTTTATTTACACGGTAGCAGGACACGTAGGAAATGGGAATTTTCATATAATCCCGCTCGTTGATATAAAAAATCCAAAGGTAAGGAAGGCTATCCCTGAGATCTCAGATAAAGTGTATAAAATAATTGCAAAATACAAGGGCTCTATAACCGGTGAGCACAATGATGGACTGATTCGAACTCCTTACCTTAGACAGATGTATGGGGAGAATGTTATTAAACTGTTCGAAGAAACCAAAAAAATATTCGACCCTGATAATATTTTTAATCCAGGGAAAAAGGTAGGCGGAAGCCTTGAATACGCAATGAACCATCTTAGAATGAGCTGGTAGGTTTAGGCGAGGGGTGACGCGGAGCGGGGGACCACCATCGAGCGCCCGCAACCCTGAGCGAAGCGAACGGGCGAGGACGTCGGATGGGGGTGCGGAGCGGCAGGACCCCGAGCCTATCGGAGAAACGGAAGAGTTTCGGCAAATGAAGTTTTATTCCACCATTTGGAAAATGCAGTTTTGCTCGATTCGCTATGTCCCAGAAAGAGCATTATAAGCGCGTATATAATGTGGTCATCCACAATCGGATTATTTGCTGGGGGGAAGGCTGAAAGATACATTAATATTAACATTGTTGCTCCGGCAAAAGAGGCAAGTTTCATTGCAATCCCTGGAACAAATGCAACCCCAACCCCCAAAAGACCTAACATAAACAGCCAATCGACGATGACATTTCCGGCAAGAGTCTTAAAAAAATCTGCGAATGGACCATGTGTTGCATTCGCAAGATAGCCGAAAGTTGGAGACCCGCCGACAATCCACGCGCGCGAGGGTTCCGTTGCAAATCCCAAGCCAAACATTTTATCCAAAAACGCCCACAAAAAAATAAACCCAAGTGAGACCCTCAGCAAACCTAAATATGTTTTAACCACATATTAATTAGATCACTTATTTAAAGTGGGTGTCAAGTGGATTATTCAAGGAGTTCTGTTTTTGATGCCATAATGAAGTCGTTAATGGATAAACCGTTAATTGCGTGCGTCCACAATGTAATAGTTACTCGATTGTAGGAATTAAAGATGTTTGGGTGATGGCCCTCTTGTTCTGCAAGTTCTGCAACTTTATTAACAAACTTCATCGCCTCCTTGAAATCTTTAAACTTAAACTTCCGCTCGATCTTTCTCAAATCTTCCGAAGCTTCCCACGGCGTCTTAAGATATGTCATATAGGTTTCTATTTCTTTCGAACCGAATGGTTTTGTTCCGCCCTCGCACGGCTCACACCTCTTCTTAGTCAAGTCCATATGAAAGTATTATACAGCCGGAGGGGTGATTTTTCGAGCGGAGATTAGTCCTTCAAGCGCAAGATGTGAAAGGAATGCTAAGGCTATAAACGAAACGTATATTGATAGAAATTGTAAATAGGAAAACGGTGGCTTAATAAAGTCAAGTAAGGTAATAGTGGTCCATGAGACAATTGAAAGGGATCCAGATATTCCAAAGAAAAGGTTCATCTTGGGAGAAAGACTTTCTACACGGTCCGGACGAATCAAGTCAATAAGAAAGTCATTAATTTTTCCTGAAAGAAAAGCCCCATTGATAACAATAATTCCTATAACCGTCTGGTTAAATAAAAATTGCGCTGTCACATGAAGCGCATCTTTAACAATCAAAAATACGGATGCAAAATCAATTCCTAAACCTATCCAGATTGCCGCGCTCATTACGGGAAAAAAGGGGTACAGGACGCGTTTTAGAGCATCGTTCCTAAGAGTAATAATATAAAGCGCGTCAACTGTCGCAACTGTCCCAAGAGTAAGAATTGAATGCCAACTGTGAAGCCAAGAAAATATTTGGTTTCGTCCGAATTCTTGAGTGGTTGATCCCAAGACGAGAATTAAGCTAACCAGTAAAAATTGGGGTAGAAAAATCATTCCGCCGTACTTTTTAAAAAGCTCCTTTTTCCGCCATAAGAAAATCCCAACCAAAGTGACAAGGGTTAAAATCGAAACGAGCGGCAAATTAAGAGCAAAACCGCGAACAAGATTCTCATTTTGCGGTTTAAGCACTATCCCCTCATGAGCTTCTGCGCCCGGACTAAACGCAAAAAACGAATAAAACCAAGAGATTAAAAAAATGCTAATTGCCGCAAGAAATATTACGATGGTCACGCGGGACAATGTAATAAATGATTCGCTGCGATCTCCACTTTCATTCCTGCTCTTCATCCAAAATACAAGCCCCCACAAAGATGTGGCTCCCATAACACCCCCGCTTGCTTGCATAAAAAAACGTGCAATATTTATTGTTTCGATTTCAATCATTTTTGCTTTCGCATATCCAAAATAAAGAAAAAAATTCCAACAAAGTAGGAAATTTTGGCAAGCGTCCAAAAAAACAGAGCACCTTCGCCAAATATCGGAAAGGAAAGAATGATTCCTAGCCCGGCAAAAAGAAAAAGCCATTCGTGAATCTTAAGGGGAAAAATTTTCATCCTTTCCACCTATTTAGTATAGCAAACTACAAATTAGAATCCAGATTCGATATAATACGAAAGCAACGGGGCCCCCAAAATTTAAAATTTTGGGGACAAACAACGGGGTGTAGTTTAACGGTAGAATGCGCGGCTGGGGGTCGTGCGGCTGGGGTTCGACTCCCCGCACCCCGACAACTAGCGTTTTTTGAGTTTTTTTGCGAGGAATTCTGCGGCTTTTTCCAAATCCTGGCGTTCAATCATTAGTCTAAATCTAGCCGGAACGCCGAATTTTTGAATGGGAATTCCAAATAGTTTGTCTTCCGAAATTGTGGTTTTAAACCCGCCTTCTTTTAACGCCTCCTGGGCTAATTCAGCTTCCCTTCTCGTCCTAAAAATCCTAATCCACACCATTATTTCGAGGCGTTAATTTCTACTGCACTTGCGTCCTTGATGGTTAGTGTTTGTCCGCAGGAATCATAGTCTCCGGTGGCAATAACTTGAAAATTATTATATTGCGAAAAATTAACTTCTTTTGAATAGGGGAGTCTTATTACAAAGCTATCTTCCCGAATTAACACAGTTCGATTATAAATAGGTTTTGGATTAAACCAATCAAGGATGTTCGAAATAATTGGCAGACCGTCCGGTTCTTTTTCTTGAACATTTAATATTTTTAATGTCCCAATTTGCGTTTGAATTCCTTTATCGCAAAGGATTCTTCCTCCGCCAAGCACGCCGAAAACTCCAAGCGCAAGCGCCACCCCCGCAATTCCAAGCGAACCTTTTAGTGTAAACGAAAAAGCTTTTTGCCTCTTAATTTCTTCAAGTAGTTCCGTAATTCGGCGAAGAGGATTCCCTATATGAACATCCAAAAGATCATCTTTATTTTTTGAATAATGAACATTCTCAGAAATAAACTTTTCGATCGCGTCCTTTTTTGCCATAAGAACATTGTTGCACAGGTTTTGATCTATTGCAATTTATAATAAAGTTTTCTAAAATGGGGCTAAATTATGGCAAGAACATCGACTAAAACTCGATCGGGAAACGGGCCTTCGAAATCTCCTCAGTCGGAAAAACTTACTGCAATCTCAATGGCAATGGAGCAAATTCAAAGACAATATGGTAAGGGCTCGATTATGAAATTTGGAGACGCCGCGCAGCATTTGGTGGTTGATGTAATTTCAACCGGCTCATTAGCATTAGATTTGGCGCTTGGTGTTGGGGGTCTTCCACGCGGAAGAATAATCGAAATTTACGGACCTGAGGCGTCCGGGAAAACCACCCTTGCGCTATCTGTGATTGCAGAAGCGCAAAAAAAGGGTGGGGTTGCGGCATTTATTGACGCTGAGCATGCCCTGGATCCACTCTGGGCCCAAACCATAGGAGTGAAACTTGAAGATCTATTAATCTCGCAGCCCGACACAGGTGAACAAGCGCTTGAAATTACCGAACAATTAATTCGATCCGGCGGAATCGACGTTATCGTTGTCGATTCAGTCGCAGCACTCGTCCCACGCGCAGAGATTGAAGGCGAGATGGGAGACGCAATGATGGGAATGCAGGCAAGGCTTATGTCGCAAGCTTTGCGAAAATTAACCGCAGCGATTTCAAAAAGCAAAACAATAATTATATTTACAAATCAGCTAAGGCAAAAGATAGGTGTAATGTTTGGTAATCCTGAGACGACAACCGGAGGTATGGCTTTAAAATTCTATGCATCTGTGCGTCTTGATACTAGAAAAATTGAAGTCTTGAAAGACGGAGATAAAGTTCTAGGAAGCCGAACAAGGGTAAAAATCGTAAAAAATAAAGTGGCACCGCCATTTAGAGTCGCAGAATTCGATGTATTGGCACACGAAGGAATCTCAAAAGAAGGAAATATTTTAGACGTTGGAATTGAAACAGGAGTAATTTCAAAAACCGGCGCATTCTTGCGTTACGGTGACTTAATGCTTGGCCAAGGAAAACTTGCGGCTGTAGCTTATATTCGCGAGAATCCTGAAATTCAAAAGAAAATTGTTGTGCAAATTTTGGAGAAATCAAAAACCCAAAAACCCCTTATCGCGGTAGGCGTTGAAGAGAATGAGGAAGAAATTGCCACCTAAGCGGGACTCCGAAGAAAACCGCTCCCGAGCTTTTAATTGGTCTTTAAAATATCTTTCATATCGAGATCGAAGTGTCAAGGAAGTTTACGATTATCTTGTTCGCAAGAACTTTGCGCAAGATACAATCAACGCAATTTTAAAAAAACTTGTAGATTTAAAGTTTTTAAACGATGAGGAATTCGCAAGGCAATGGATTGAATCACGCCAAAAACACAAAGGGAAAAGTAAATTTATTCTCAAAAATGAACTGCGTCTTAAAGGACTAAACGACGATGTGATCGAACCGCTTTTAAAAAAAGCGCAAGACGATTTAGAAACCGCCCAAATTCTGTTCGAAAAAAAGAAAAGAATACTAGGAAACCTACCAAAAGAAGAATTTAAAAAGAAAATATCAGGTTTTCTACAGCGAAAAGGCTTCTCATTCGATATAATAAATAAATTGTTCCGAAGAGATTAACGCTTTGGACTTTGCTTTTTGCGACGGGCCTTGCCGCCCATTCCGACCTTTCTTCTTTCCCGTTTTCTAGCGTCTCGAGTTAGATAGCCGTGGTCCCGAAGAATTTTGTGAAATTTCTCGCGATCCAACTTATCAAGCACGCGCGCCATTCCCAAAATTACAGCATCTAATTGTCCATTCAATCCTCCGCCTTCAACTTTTATACTGAGGGGGTACTTTCCGCTTATGCCGGTGCTGAGTATAAATTTATTATAAATTGGAGCATAAGGACCAAACCTAAAATATTCCTGAATTGGCTTATTGTTTACTATTATGTCTCCCTTTTTAAGGCCAACTCCATTAATCACCGCTTTCGCTGCATTATAAAGCCTGACACGAGCAACAGCTTCTCTTCGTCTCCCTACTGCAAAAACATATGACTTAACTGTTTGATTTCTCGGCATAGGGTAGATATATTAA